>DASXVL010000549.1:0-11621 GCA_036504255.1 Armatimonadota bacterium
TGTATAGGGACGGTGGGAATGGGAGCGCCCGCCCTGCCGGAGATTTTTACGGCGGTGAAGGCGGGCAACGTCGTGTCCGCGACGCAGATCGTGGAAAAACACCCGGAACAGGTGAATGCCACTGATGCGTTGGCAGAAACACCCCTCCTGCTGGCGGCGCGAAACGGCCAGACCGAGATGGTTGCCATGTTGTTGGCCCATCATGCCTCGCCCGCCTACCAGGATGCGGCGGGGAAACTCGCTCTCACGTATGCAACGGAGCACCAGCATGCCGAGATTGTCAAACTGCTGGAAGCGGTCGTATCCCTACCGGAAGGCCAGTGCTATTGGGCAGCCTTCAAGCGTGACGGACTCTGGGGGTTCATCGACCAGGCGGGACGGGTGACCCTCGCTCCCCAATGGCAGGGCTGGGGCTTCGACGCGCAGACGCGTATCGAAATCCCACCACATTTTTCCGAAGGGCTCGCTGCCATGCGCGGCCGTCAACAATGGGGATACATCGATCGCACGGGGAAATGGGCGATTCCCGCACAGTATGATGGGTTGGGCGATTTCTACCACGGCGTCGCGCCCTTTCAAGCCAACCAGGCCTGGGGACTACTCGATCAGCATGGCGAGGAAGTCTGTCCCGCCAAATATCCGAAGATGCAAAACTTTAGTGACGGCCTCGCCTGGGTCGGGGAAAATTTCATTGATGTGCGTGGCACCCCCGTTTTGCCCCAAAATAACCACGAACGTCGATGTAACCTGTACGAACCGTTCCGGGATGGCAGTGCGATCGCCTATTCTGGGCGGGATACGGAGAGCGTCTACGGCCCTGTATTTATCACGAAAACACCAAAGGGATATACTGAAACACACTATGATCGCCTTGACTGTCATCTGGCTGATGACACCTATGTTCTTAGGCGCTACGGTAGAATGGGGCTAGTGCAGCGCGATGGTACCATCTTGATTCCCCTGGAGTATGACCAATTGGATCCCATCGGGTCGAACCTTGTCCGTGTCAATCAGCGCGAATGTTACGGCGTCGTGACGAAAACGGGGCAGCAGATTCTCCCCGTGGAGTACGAGGACATTGGCCAGGCGAGTGGTGGGCTGATCTGGGTGAAAAAGGATAAGAAATACGCGGCGGTCGATCTCCTGGGGCAGCCCCGTGTGGCGCCCCGTGTATATCAGGGTGTGAAGCCATGGGGCCAAGATCGGGCGGCCGTGAAGGTGGACGGCGCCTGGATGTTTATTGACGCGCAGGGACAGCCCGTGGGCAACAGCACCTTTGACGACGCCGGGACGTTTTGCGCCGATCGCGCGCCGGTCCTGATCGGCGCAAAATGGGGCTTCATTGACTTGCAGGGCAAGCTGGTCATCCCGTGCGACTATCAGGCCGCCCCCCATTTCGAAGCAAACGGTCACGCCTGGGTATCGGTAGGGAACAAAAGGGGCGTGATTGATACCAGTGGCTCCGTGACTCTTCCCGCAGTTATCGATGCGGCCAAATTGGTCGCCAAAGATCGTATCGCCGTACTCGCCAATGGCCGATGGGGCCTGCTCAATGACCAGTTCCACGTGATATTTCAGCCTCGGTATGGCTATCTGTCCATCGAACCGTTTGATGCGTTCGGCTTAGCACGCGTCGTCATCGAGAACGGGGAGCGTTATGGGTTCATTAATCGGGAGGGCGTCCTGGTGATCGCACTGCCGAGCGAGGCCCTCGCGTACTACCATCAGATACAGTGAGCGGAGTTGGCTTGAAGTACATCGACATCTGCGCCGGCATCCTGACATGAATACGTCGCCTTGGCCGCCTCATCTCCAGATATGCGCTTCGCCGGTTTCCTCATGCCGTCAGTGCGTGGATGAAGGCGTCCACCTCGACGCTATATACCTCGTGCAGCCCGATCATGACGCCACCCTCTCGGGTGGGATTGACCGGCCACATCCCCCATCTCGCGCAATAATCACACGTGGGGTGGGGGGCGCGCAGGAGACCTTCTGACGTCAATGCCCCTGATATCTCCACGCCTCACTCAGGTTGATGCCAGCCTTATAATGTATGATGGCACCACGCTGCGGCCAAAGCGGTGAGCTTGATGGGTGTGATCGCACTGGAAAAGAATCGCCGTCGACAAGCCTGATCGACTCGACAGTATGAGCGCAGGTGTTTTTATCTGCGTTCCGTGTCTGCGGATGCATGCTGGGCGGAGACGGGGAGTTCATCGTAGAGGTAGAGGGCGGCGATGCGCCCAGTACGTGCGTATTATGCTAGGTGATTCATTGGTATTGTTTGCTTTTTTGAGAAGAAAGCGCTAGGATAGATCAGTGAAGGATACGAACACGGTGGCGTTGCATGTAGTCCGATCGGCAGAGAGCGGGGAGCACGATGGCATTATTGGATGACAAGGCGATATTATCCATAGCGAACCGTCTGCTACGGGAGCAAATGCCAGATTGCCTCCTGAAAAATCCCCAGGAGGCCTATCTGCGGGACCGTGCAGCGATCATACATCTCATGCCTGATGCGCCGGATCTTCCAGAAAAAGAGCGTGAGGCCTTGGTATTGCGCCAACAGTTACTCGCGAGACGGCGTGTGACGCCGGAGGGCATCGTGTCCTGGGATCTGACGCACATGCCGGATATCGTGTTCGCTAAGCTGAAAGCGCCCGTACAACGCGCCCTCAACTGTCGGCAAGATATTGGGTGGCAAGACGGCGGGTGGGAAACAGTCGTCTCCCGTGAGTATGATCGTCTCTGGTATGAAACGCTGTGCTTGTGCCCTGCAAGTCCGGCCAGCGATGAAGGCGAAAAAGAGGCCCTGATCACCTACCGTGGATCGCGCCATCACCTTGTGTGCGCGCTCTGGGACTCATATCATTTTCGCAGTATTGATCCTTCTCGGGGGTGTTCCTTACCACGTGATACGGATCGTTCGCCAACGACGGTAAATCTGTTATCTGCCATCAAGTACGCCGTTGAACAATCGACCCCGGCCATTACTGAAGCGGAGGAGTGGAGCCAAGAGATGACACCATTCGCCGATGGCGTCGAAGCCTATGTGTTGTCGATTATTGAATTGCTGGAGATGTTGCAAAAGGTAGAATTCCCCGATGTGGGCGGTTATTATGGGGGACCATACACTTGGTCGCTCAGAGGGGACGATGCGTTGCAGTCCATGCTCCCGAAATGCCTGAATACCGAGGCGACAAAAGCGAAGATTGTCGGACAGGTCGAGCATGTGCGTAAATTAATCGATGTGGCCGCCACCGCTATGTATTTCTGTCACCCGGAAACAGACGCGGAGTCGGAAACGGCAAGCGATAGCAGCGAAGCAGTAGTGACACAGGACATCGCCAAGCTGCAGGATGCTGAGGACAGTGCTGAGATAAGAATCACTGAGGAGTGGCTCGATAATTGGCCGGCTGCAGCACAGGAATATCAAGCCCTCGGCGATCTTTATGATCTCTTGGCACTGTTCATTCCTCCACAGGACGTGGCGGAATAGATGGCGACGCACACGGTCACACCGCCGGCATGTCCCCTGGGCATTTCGTGGAGATAACAAGCGATCAGTGTGGAGGTGAACACATGACTTCAGAACGGCAACAGGTAGCCAATGGCCAAAATAGTACACGCAGTACCGGCGCGAAGACTGCCGAGGGTAAAGCGGCGGTTTCGTCCAATGCGCTGAAGCATGGCCTGCAATCGCGTGCCGTCCGGCTCTTTTGGGAATCGGAAGATGAGTTTAACGCCTTCGCTGACGCGATGAAGCAGCAGTGGCAACCGATGGGTATGTTAGAAGAATTACTGGTCGATAACCTCATTACCACCCAATGGCGCCTGCATCGTCTGGCACAGATGGAACTGGGCATCCTCTACCGGAGTCTTTCCGCCGTGGCCAAACAAGAAGCATTGCGCCCCGAGCAGCATGCGGTTCCGCTTAGTGTCGCCCCGCAGGTGACGACGGAGGACTTGGTGGCACAACCCGAGATGCAGCTGGGCGACGCGTTACGGCATGATTTAAGCTCAGGCGCGGTGCTCACGAATATCGATCGCTATCGTCGTTCTCTCGATCGCGCCTTCGAAAAGAATCTGGATCGTCTGACCCGAGTGCAGCAGGAACGGTGGGCGGCAGCAGCCCAGGATGATGCCGGAGCAGCCTCGGTGCACGGGTCCGTGCCTCGTGCTACGGCTGCGCTGGAGTAACGCGATGATTGATCAGCCGCCGACACCCATGCCGAGCACGTCACCGGCGCGTCAACTGCTAGTCCCGGTATCGGAAGACGCATTGACACTGCTGCGACAGTGTGAGCACGAGATCGCGGACGGGCTGGAGGATTTTCTTCGTGTGGGGCGAGCCTTGGCGCAGATTGCGCAGCAAAAATTGTTCCGTGTGAAAGATCACACCACCTTTGTCGAGTACTGCCATGACCGGTGGGGGTTGTCACGGCGGAACGCCTATCTGAAGGTGCAAGTCGCAGGTGTATATGAGGAAGTGCACAATTGTGCACTTCCTCCCTACAACGAATATCAGCTGCGACAACTCCTGCTGCTCCCCACGCCGGCACTCCGGCGAACGGCGTGGGAGCGCGCGGTGGCGATGTATCAGAAAACAGGCAAAGCCCTGACCGGCGCTGCCGTGCGAGACACGGTCAAAGCGGTGGCGGTCGAACAGGAGGAGACCCCTTGGACCGTGTGGTTTATGCCCGACGGCCAGTTCCCCGGCATTCCATATCGATGGGAAGTGTTGAGTACGTGCTTTCGTCACCCGGAACAATTCGTCTCCCGATTGCGCACTGTGCCGACGGATTCCCCTAGATCGGAATTGCCGGGAGCCAATCCGGTGTCGGAGCCCCGCTCCGTGGTCCTGGTGAGCCCGGATGCCGATCTGGCGGAGAGTGCAGTGTCGGACACGGACTTGGGACGGTTCGTGCAGATGTGCGGCACCGCCCCAGAGTATCAGTTCGTGCTGTGGACCGCACAGCCGCAGTACTTTCACGGGATCATTGGCTGGCCGGCCAATGTCGAAGTGGCTGTGCGGGTGGTCCACCAACCCGAGATTGATCAGTTAGCGACGATCCCCGTGGAGACCGTGCCGGTGCGTGCCTTGTGGATTCTTCCGGGAGAAGCGTTGACGTTGCCATCCCCCTTCCCATATCAGCGTGTATTGGTGGGCCATGCTGCCTGCGACCCAGAGCGCTGGACGGATGAGCAAGTGGCCGCGTGCCGCTCCCTGATGGCCCACGTGTTGCAAGAAGCCTGTGGCGTGCATCTCGCCCCCAAAGTGTGCGATGCCTGTAGCCGGCCCTCCTCTGTGTCTTCGCCTTGCGGGGAAAAGCCAACGAGTTATCACCTGAAGATTACGCTCCCCGGTCGCCGTTGATAACAGCGTAGCCGTCCGTTATCTGCACCGTCGTGTAGCATGTGTCCGTTGCGTGCACCCCGATGGCGTTGCTCCCTCGGATCACTGGCCGAACCCTCTCATGCTCCACAGGCACAGTCTTTTCTCCATAGAGACTCCCCCGCAGTGCGCTCGCCAGTAAGATGCATTCGCGGTGTGCTGGATAGCGAATGCGCCATTGCCAGGAAGACTATGACGAAACAAAGCCATTTTTTGACAATAGTTTCTCAGGGAACACAGCGTCGCGCGCGCGAGGGGATGAGAGGGGTTTGAAACCTCGTGTGCCCCTGGGCAAATACGATCATGCCCGGAAGCTCATTTCGAGCGTAAATGCTCACAACTGTGGCTGCCGGACCAGGATGCACCCCGCGGCAGGCCCGCGTCGCACCCGCACCTACGGTCCCGACACAGCGGCATCCCAACGGCTGGAAGCCGGACGCCGAGCAACGCGTAGCGTGGTATGAAACGCGCGTCTCGCATGAGTTCGCCGCCGGCGGTGGCGCGAGAGGGGTCATGCAGACGGGCGCTTGTCTCGGTGTCACGACTCTCCATGCCCAGCAGGATCGTGCGCTACCGCCCGACGGTAGACCAGATGAAATCGGGGCAAGATCAGGTTGTGTTGGCCCCCATCCCCGCAATGGATAAGTGGTAATTTGCCACATGGAACGTCGCCATTACCTGCCACCAGTGCCAGGTGACGGGCGTTCGGGATCGGCGAAGAGAATTTCGTGCCCACGGTTGACGCTCGCCTGCTCAGCTCCGCGAACGAACTGAGGGCGATTACCGGTCAACCAGTCCGTGACCGCCGGCACCTGTAGCGAGCACGCCTTCATTGAGGCCCCCACCGGACCTGGCACCCAGCGCTGCTTCTCCTCCCCCGACTCCCTCGACTTCTCTGCCGTCTGGGGGACATATTCTACGATTCAAAGCTGTGCGCCGACCTTGCAACGACGCAACGGCATATCGTGCTATGAGAGAAGTTGCGTGGATTGGCAAAGCGGTCTCTGGGGAGCATAACACAGGGCTGCTGTGAACTACCCCGGCGTGTGGCAGGTATGAGGGTGCCAGGTGTTTTGACAGCCTGTTTAACGACATATTATCCCGGTGCTCGCCCGGTCCGCTGTCTCGGGATCCTGATGGCATAGGAGGGCATGCCTGTCAATATCCTGCAATGGGCACGCGTGATGGTGGCGTCGGTCATGCTGATCATCGTGGGCGAAGACCCGCCGCAGGAATGGTAAGCCACACGGCCCGTCTGGTGAGCGGTGATCGCCGAGTGGTTTGTCCATCACGGCCTCCATGCGCGTCAAGAGAGCTCTGAGGTGTAGCCGTTCGTGCGGCGGGTTTTTGCTGATCGGTACGGTGGGCCGCGCATACCGTTGCGTGACACGGAGAAGGAGTTCGTTATGCATGCCCAGGTTTATAGATGGGGACGATGGATTTCTTGCATGCCATGCGGCGGTGGATCAGCATGAGCGCGAAGGGGAGCTGGAAGGATTCATAGGGGCGCTGCTGCGGGGGAAGCCACCGCAATAGTTTATGAAGGCGGCATCGTGAGGGTGGGGCGCGTACTATATTCACGGCCAGTCTCTTTCGAGAGGCGGGCCTTCTCGCATGATGGGAGGTTGCAATGGGGTCCGTCTATAAGAAAGGGAATTGCTGGTATATTCGGTATGATGCGCCACGCACAATCGATGGCAAGCGACGACAAATCGCGAAGGCCTGTGCCGGGATGACGAAAAAGCAGGCGGGGCAGCATCTACAAGAGATAGAATGCCAGATTACCCGTGGCGACTACCAGACGCCAAAACAACAGCGGCTGGAGACATTTTTTGATGAATGGCTCACGCACGCCCGCGGTGGTCTGGAGGCATCGACCTTTGCCAATTACGGATTGTTGATACACGCGCATATCATCCCGGCATTGGGGACATACCCGCTGGATAAGCTGACGCCATTGGATATTCAACGGTTCTACGCTAAGCTACAGCAAGCGGGGAGCAACCGCAACAGCAAAGGGAAGCCGCTATCAGCAAAGTCAATCAAGAATATCCATGCCATCCTGCATAAAGCCCTGGCGCAAGCAGTACGGTGGGGACTCCTCGCAAAGAACCCAGCGGATGCCGTGGACCTGCCACGCCGCCAACGAACAGAAATGAAAGCCATTACCAATGACGAGCTGCTGCGCCTGATGGGCGCCATCGAGGATATCGGCAAATGGCGCATCCCGCTGCTTATCGCCATCGGTACCGGCATGCGCCGGGGAGAGATTCTCGCGCTGCAGTGGCAAGATTACAATCAGGACCAACGCCTGCTCGTCGTGCGCCGTGCATTGAGCCACGTGACCACTCACAAGATCGTAGTGAAAGGGACGAAGACTGGACGTGTGCGCGTGGTGACGCTCAATAACTCACTCGTCGAGGTACTCAACCAGCATCGAGACGCCATGGCATATAAGAAACCGAACGATTGGATCTGCTGTGAGGAGGATGGCGGCCATATGAGCCCACACGATTTTACAAAAGACTTCATGCGGCTGGTTGCCAGAATTGGGCTGGATATCACGCTGCACGGCCTACGCCATACCCACGCCACAGCCTTGCTCGCCGCCGGCATCCCGGTAAAAGTCATCAGCGAGCGACTGGGGCATTCCAGTGTCATCATCACCCAGGATGTTTACGCTCACGTGTTGCCCACCATGCAGCGTGAGGCGGCTGAGAAGATGGAGAAGATTTGGAAGGGGGAGGGCATAGTGAACGCCGGCAATGATGACAATCAATTTGAGAACGTGAAACAACGTCTGCCGCGGCTGCGTTGATACGGTAAGCGGCAGATGCGCATGCATGTTAGCCAAAGTGGGGAGCAAAATTATAGAGATTGCTGTGCTGCTGCCTGAACGCTCAGGTATATGATTACAGTGGTCGTTCTATTGTCGACGCAAAAGACAATGGAACTTCCCCAACGTCGTATCTGTTCAGAGTTGTAAGCATTTCGCGTAGCAATCATTCTTGTTTGCATAAAGATTCGGTATTCGCCTCCGAATTTCTGGTATGTGCCTGACCTACCCACGCCATCCTATGACGAGTGGTTTGCCCTTGTTGTTCGCTTCCAAGCCGAACTGGCGGCCCTGCGCGAAGAGAATGCTCACCTGCGGGAGGAACCGCGCGCAAAGGCGATCCGCCTTCCTGGGCCAAGGCCAAGACGCCGAAGCCCGCGACGCCAACCATCCGCCAGCGCCGGGGCCAGGGCTACGGGCGCGCGTGCGCTACGGACCCGACGCACACCGTCACTCACCGTCACTCACGCGGTGGACGTCTGCCCGGATTGCGGCCAGCGGCTCACCGGCGGGTGGGCGTATTCCTCCCATGAGGTCATCGATCTCCCCGTGCAGCCCGCCACCGTCACCCGCCATCTCCGCCTGATGCGCCAGTGTGGGGTGTGTGGACGGCGGGTCGTGCCCACACGAGCCGACCTGCACGATGGCAGTGTCGGCCAGCACCGCTTCTCCGCCCGCGTGATGAGCCTGGTCGCCTACTGGCATCACCGCTGTCGCCTGCCGCTCCACCTCATGCAACAGGCGCTGCGCGCCCTGACCGGCGGCCTGCACGTGAGTGTGGGCGAACTCCGGGTGCTCCTCGATGCGGCGGCGGAGCGAGGCCAGGCGGCCTATGACGCCCTCAAGGCCGAGATCCGCGGCTCGCCGGTGGTGCAGGCGGATGAGACGAGTTGGCGGGAGGATGGCCAACACGGCTACGTCTGGGCGTTTCTCACCCCAACGGTGCGCTACTTCGAACGGCATGGCACGCGCAGTAGTCAGGTGCCCAAGGACGTGCTGGGCGAGGACTTCACCGGCATCGTGGTGAGCGACGGCTATAAAGGGTATGACCCGCTCCCCTGCGAGAAGCAGCGCTGCTGGGTGCATCTCTTGCGGCATGGCCATCGCCTGCGGACGAAATATCCGGAGGCGATGGATGCGCACGCCTGGGTGGACGCGCTCAAGCAGCTGTATCAGGATGCCGTGGCGCTGGTGGCCACCCCCGACTATGCCGCGCGGCCCGAGGAGGCGCGGCTGGCGCACCGGCTGGCCTTTCAGGCGCGCCTCACGGCGCTGGCCACCCCGCACCGCCGGGCGGCGGTGAAGGAGTGGGCCAATCTAGCCACGTATCTGACGGACTACCGCAACGAGATGTTCGTCTTCGTGCAGCACCCCGCCGTGCCGTCACACAACAACGCCGCCGAGCAGGCCGTGCGTGGCCCGGTCATCGCCCGCAAAATCTGCGGCGGCACCCGCTCCGCCCAGGGCTCACGGAGCAAGATGGTGCTGTTTAGTCTGCTGGATACGTGTGTGCTGCGTGGTCTCGACCCCGTCACCGCCCTCGAAGGTCTACTCCGCGGTCACCCCCTGTTTGCACCGTCAGCCCCTTAGCACGCGAATCACTCTGACAAACGTGAACAGATACCCGATACCCTTATGCTTGACGATTTTTAATTAGACCGCTATAATGCTAATTGTAGTCGTGTGCGCTTGTCTTTAATGGACGTTAGAGGTGATTGACAATTCGAAGACGTCAAGTTTTTTGCGGTACCTTGAGGAGTTTCGGTATCTCCATCGAATAGAGATATTACCATACATTTTCTACCCAGCAGTAGATCCCGATGAGCACGCAGCCCGACCGATGGGCTGTCTTTTGGACTTGTGTCCAGCGCTGGAGAACTGCTATGCGATGCCCGAGAAGCAGTACTAGTGGGTCATTTGTCTCTGATCCGTCCGAATTACTCTCTTAATTTAGCCTAGCATACAGCATCCTTACCGTTGGAGGTGTCTGGATGCCGAATAAACCGAGAGCGCCGCTCCGTCCGTTAACGACGAGTGAACGCCAATATCTTGACCAGCTCGTGCGATCCGGGAGTACGTCGTTTCTCATCGTTTCCCGGGCCATCATGCTGCTGGCCGTCGCTGACGGGGCGTCATATCCTGAGGCCGCCCGACGGGGTGGGCGCACAGATCGCCATCTGGTGGCGTCGCTGGTGCACCGGTTTGCCGCCGAGGGGCTGGAGGCCTTGGAACGGCGTCCGAGCGGGCATCCGCCCATCAAGTATGGGCCAGCCGAAGCGGAGCGGATCTTGTCAGCGTTCAAGCGTGCGCCTGATTTGGAACAGGATGGCACGGCAACATGGAGCCTGTCACTGTTGCAACGGGCCTTGCGTACGGCCCCCGATGGATTGCCGCAGGTCAGCACCTGGACGATTTTCCACGTGCTCCATACCGCAGGATATAGTTGGCAGAAGACCCGAACCTGGTGTAACACCGGCGTCGTGACCCGGAAACGCGGCGGCCAAGTCGTGGAAGTGACCGACCCGGATACCGACCGTAAAAAAGGGTGATCGAGCAAGCCTATACCCTGGGAGAACTCGTCGGCCTGCCGGTCTGGTGTGAAGATGAGGCTGGACCCTTTCAGGCGATGCCGCAACCCGGCGAATCGTGGGCACTCGAAGGGAACCCGTCGACGCAGCCGCACGAAAGTATCCGGGGCGGGACGGCCAAATTGCTGACGCTGTTTCATCCGGCGACCGGGGAAGTGCAGGCCCGGCCGGTCTCCCAGACGACGAATGCCATCTTGCATCCGTGGCTCAAAGGCGCATTGACCGACCTGTTGACGGCGAAGGCGCCAACGATGCTGACCGCTCTCCCGCCCCCCTCTTCGGCGGCGATCCTGCCGCAGGGGGAAGCGGCCCAGGAGTTCTGGAAGAGCTGGGATGCCTGGGGGTGGCCAAGCGAGCGGTTGACACAGTATACGACGACGCCGGCTTGTGCCATCCGGCTGCTGCTGGTGCTGGATAATTTGAAGGGGCATTATACTAAGGCCTTCGTGGCATGGTGTCTGGAGCACGGGATCGCACTGCTCTATACGCCCTTGGGCAGTTCGTGGCTGAATATGGCTGAGGCGATTCAGCGCATTCTCGTGCGGCGCGCCGTGACCGGGCAACATTATCCCTCGGCCGAGAAACTGCAAGACGCGTTGACTGCCGTGATCCGCGGATGGAACCACGACCCGACCCCGTTTAGCTGGGGCGGCAAACGACGAGAACGACGACGACGGGCGAAAGAGCGTCGCCACACACTCGGCGGGGCACGCGTGTATACACGCCGTCCGGTAACTGGGCGACGGAAAAAGCAGTTGGTCGAAGTCGAAAACGGTATTGTTCATGACAAATGACCCACTAG
>DASXVL010000550.1:0-5762 GCA_036504255.1 Armatimonadota bacterium
AAAAATACAGGCAAAAATCGCATTTTTACAGATAGGCAAAAGGTATGCCAACTCCTGAGTTGGCGCGCTACGGCTCAGCTATGGCTTCAACTTTTGTTCGCAAACAGGTGCACCCTGGTTTTTACGAAGGAATCAGTCCCAACGCTTTTTGCTGGCACGGCAGGCCCAAGCCCGGCTATCACAGGCTGGACACAACAGGGACGGCCGGGCCGCATTGACGATCATCAGCCACTGGGGCTAGACTAGCGATCAACCATGGTGTTGTGAGGTGGGCGTGCGATTCTGTATCTTTTCCAGCGGTAGCAAGCAGAACTGTTTTTATCTTGAGTCCGACCAGGCGGCGGTGTTGATCGACATGGGGTTATCATTTCGCGCCGTGCGCGCCGCGTTGGCCACCATCGGGCGCGACATCGCGGATGTCAGCGGGCTGCTGATCTCCCATGAGCATTCCGACCATGTGCGGGGTTTGCCGATGCTGGCGAAACGCACGACGCTTCCCGTCTATATCCACCCGGAGAGCCAGGCGCGTTTGCGCTGTCCCCTACCCTGCGTCACGGCGCTGCACGCGCATCAACCGGTTACCATTGGTGATCTGACGATTCATCCCTTTCCCGTGAGCCATGATGCGGGCAATACCTTCGGCTTTCGCATCACCCAGGGGGGACGTTCGCTCTTTCTGGCCAGCGACCTGGGCATGTTTACCGAGGAGACCTGCGCCCTGGCGCGCGGCTGCCATGCCATTGCCATCGAGGCGAATTACGATCCACAGGCGCTCCGCCAGTGCGGTTATCCCGCCTTCCTGCAAGCGCGCATCAGCGGGACGCGCGGGCATCTCTCCAACGAGGAGGCGATGCGTTTTCTGGCGGCGACCATCGGCGCGGACACCACGACGGCGTTTCTCTTGCACCTCAGTTGCAACAGCAATTCGCATGCTCACGTGCAAGGGCAGATCGATGCACAGTTGGCCGAGACCCATTCCGGCGTGCGCTTTATCATTGCCCATCGCGACCGGGCGCTGCCGCTGCTGGAAATTTAGCCTGCAGCTGCGCGACCAGCGTCTCCGGCGGAGCGAAGTCTGCCAGCGTGATGGGACGGCGTTCGAGGGCGCTCTGGTAGAGGGCCAGCACCACGGCCCATTCGTGCAGCGATGCCTTGAGATTGGTCCCAGGGATTGTCCCATCTTCCAGCCACTGCAACATGGCCTGATGGAAGCGCGTCTGGGACTGCCCGTTTTGCTGCTGCCAGACCTCCATGCCGCCAAACGTGCCTCGCTCCTGCTGCTCCGGTGCGATGACCTCCCATTGGCCAAATTCTTCGTACGTGACGCGGCCCCGCTCGGCAACGGCCGCCACGCGGACATGCTGCCAACTGGTGCTGGGGTCGCCGACACGCGGTGAGAGCGGGCCGGTGGTCCAGAGTCCGCGACACCCCGTCGCAAATTCCAGCAGGCCGACGGTCGAAGTCGGCCCGGCATGTCCGGGATCAGCGCTATCCCACCCGGCGGCATTGCCGAAGACACGGGTGACCAGCGGGTCACCGAGCAGCGCGCGGCCATAATTCAGCAGGTGGGTCCCCTGCCCCGCGATGTTCATGCCGCACGAAAGATGCAGCAGTTGCGCCGCGCCGAGCCGGCCACTCTGCAGCGCCTGCCGGCAACGCTCCACATCGTTGTGCCAGCGGAGCTGGTGGCAAACGGCGAATTTTGTCACACTCGACCGCTCCAGCGCCTGCAGTTGCCGCCAATCGGCGACACCCAGCGCAATCGGCTTTTCGACCGTACAGAGTGGCACCTTCATCTCGGCGACCAGCGTCATCAGTTCGACGCGCGCCGTGGCCCCCGTCACGATGTGCACCAGGTCGGGCGTCTCCCGTCGCAGCATCTCCGCGACATCGCTATACACCTGCAGGCCATAGCGCGCGCCCAGCGCCTCGCGCCGTCCGGCAGTGCGAGCACAACAGGCGACGACCTGCGCCGCGGGGAGCTGCTGATACGCCTCAATATGCGCCGCCGACCGTCCGCCGCAGCCGATTATCACTACACGATATGCCATTGTAAGGCTCCTTGTCACGCACTATGTGGGGTGAGCAGCACTTTGCCGCAGTTCCCGGTGAGCTGTAATTCCCACGCCTCGTGGACCTGCGACAGGGGGAAGGTGTGGGTGATCAACTGATCGAGTTGTCCGCCCACGGCGCCAATCGTTCGCAGCAGGCGCGGCGTATCGCGGAGATTCCAGTGCCAGCATCCGTGGAGGGTCAGGCCCTCGGGTATCATGTTGTCCAGCGCGATATGACCGCCCCAGCCCACAAACCCGACCTGCCCGCGACGCCGGGTGGCCTGTAGGGCAAACTGCTGCGCCGCGGGCACCGCCGTGCAATCGATGGCCACATCGACGCCGATGCCGTGGGTGAGCGCCTTGAGTTGGGAAAGTGCCTCCGGGTCGTGTGGATCGATGACGGCCTCGGCGCCCAAGCGTTGCGCCAGCGCTGTACGGTAGGGGTGGCTGTCCACGCCGATCACGCGCGCCCCGCGGTAGCGGGCGTTGATCACCCCGCCCAGCCCGACAGGCCCCAACCCGACAATCAACACCGTCTCTCCCGCGGTGACCGCCATGCGTTGCAT
The DNA here is from genome assembly GCA_036504255.1 of Armatimonadota bacterium. Taxonomy (GTDB): domain Bacteria; phylum Armatimonadota; class Hebobacteria; order CAIYQO01; family CAIYQO01; genus DASXVL01. The sequence goes on from DASXVL010000550.1 coordinate 2,621, forward strand.
GGCGCCGAACGTCGGCCCCAGCCCACAGCAGGCCATGGAGGCATGTTCGGTACTGATGGCGTCGGGAATGGGCAGCAACAGCCAGTCTTGCTTGATGGCATACTGGGCATAGGTCGCCGTGCCCGTTGCGGAATCACACACCTTGAGCGGGTCGATCACCTGTTCACAGTGGATATAATCGCCGGTCAGGCAGAGCGCACAGCGCCCACAGGGATACTGCGGCATCATGACGACGCGGTCCCCCGCTTTGACCCGTCCCGGTTGCGCCACCTCGACCACTTCGCCAGCCGCCTCATGCCCGAGTGCCTGGGAGAGCTGCCCGGCCTGGTAGCTTTTATATTCGGTACACATGGGGGCAACCAGAATCTTGACCCGTGCAAAGTTTTCCCGTATCCGCGGATCAGGCACATCGATAATAGCGCTTTGCCGTGGGCCGGTAATTGCGGCGACTTGCATGATTCCACTCCTCCGTCGGTTCGCTTACCTTTGCATATTACGCGTCAGGTGGCATCGCAACAATAGACAATCCCTGAATATTATTGTACGATCCTCCTATCTTTGCACTGTAATACGCATTGTGTCATGCAGCCTGTCTCGTGGTGTGAGCGAGCGTTTAGCGTTTAGCGTTTAGCGTTTAGCGTCTGGGAATCCCGCGTGCCATCGTCCCCTATACGCTAAACGCTAGACGCCAGACGCTGACTTGTGCAAGAACGCAGCGTGCATGACAACACACCATCCGTATAAGGTATGCAGCACGTGAGCGATCTTGCCGTTATACTCCATGGGATCAATACGCCGCATGAGCGGGGGTATCTGGTCAACCGTCCCGCGCGTGAGGGCAGTTGGTTCGTGTTCTGCTTCCAAACCCCGTTTGTCATCTTGACGGCGCAGGGCATTGAACAGGGCGCGCCGGGCGATTGCATCATTCACGACCCCACCTTCCCCGAGTATCATGGTTCCGTGCCGGGGGCAGCCGAAGGGTTCCGCAATGATTGGCTGCACGTCACCGGCGCGGGCATGGCGCGGTTAGTCGCGCAATACCGCCTGCCGGTGAACCAGCGCATTGCGACCGGGCAGCCGCATTTGCTCACCCCATGGATCAGCGAGATGGCCCGCGAACAATTCACGCGCGACCCCTATTGGGAAGAGGCGGTCGCGCAGACCATGGCGGGAATCTGTTTACGGCTCGCCCGCCACCGGGAGTTGCAACTGCAGTACGGCCAGTATAGCCGCCAGGCGCTGGAGCAGCATGCGCGCGTGCGCTTGGCGCGGGAGCGGGTGCTGCAGGAGTTTGCGCATCCATGGACCATCGCCGAGATGGCGGAACTGGTTGGCGTGAGCCCCAGTCATTTTTCGTTGTTGTATCAGCGCCTGTACCACAGCAGCCCGCTCGAAGAGGTTATTGCCACCCGGATCGCGGAAGCGTGCAAACAGTTACTTTCCACCGCCGACACCCTCGAAACGATCGCGTCGCGCTGCGGCTTTTCGAGCCCCCACTACTTCAGCCGCCAATTCCAGCAACGGCTCGGCTGCGCCCCCGGTCGGTATCGCCACGCCAAAGGCGACGATGCGGCGCGCTGATACCAGGCAAACTGGCGCCTATCATTTCCCTGTCAGCGCATACCCCTGCGGCAGGTTGCCGATGGGAATGGTCTTGCGCGTGTCGCCGGTGCGGGGGTCGAGCACGGTGACGGTTTTCGCTTGTTGCCGCAACGTGTCGATGGCGCGGACGGAATCGTCGTCGAGCGGAGCGGTCGCGGTGGCGCTGTTGAGCGCCAGGCGGTTGCGCAGGTGGTAGTCATCGGTGCGCTGGGCGAGTTGGACCGATGAGCCGGCGGTGCCGATGAGGTAAAGTTTGCCACCGTCAGGGCTGAAGGTCATGGCGGAGAGGTAGCCAAAGTCGCCGTATTCCTGCTCGGTTTCTCGTTTGCGCAGGTTGATACGCACCAGGTGGTAGGCGTCGCCGCGCATGACAGGCGCGGTTTGCCTGACGCGTGCGTTCAATTGCTCGTTCATTTGTTGCGGTAGATTCCACGAGGAAACGGGGATGGTGACGCGGCCATACGCATAGAGCTCGTTCCCATCCGGCGCAAGGGCAAGCGCGGTGACCGTGCTGAGCGCGGGCAGCGGAATGGGGGTGACGGCGTGCGTGCGCGTATCGACTTCGAGCAGGGAGGACGGCGTCTGCTGGCTCGGCCAGGCAGCGGGGAAGCGTTCCAGCGCGACGTAGAGCTTAGCGCCATCGGCACGCATCGCGAGGGCGCGCGGCGCGGACCCACCGAGCGGGATGGTATCCACCAGCCGCTCCGTGCGCAGATCGATGACGGAGAGCGCGCAACTGGACCAGTCGGCGGTGAAGAGCGTGGCGCCGTCCGGCGTCATGGCGCTGTCGAGCGGGTTGAGACCGATGCTGATGGTCTTCACCAGGCGCTTGCGCCAGGTATCGACAACGAGCACGCGCCCGCGTTCCAGGTTGCGACGTCCTGGGCGGGCGGCGGTGACGACGTACACCCGCGACCCGCGCGGGCTCACGTGTACCGAGGCCAGCGGCGCGAGATCCGGCAGCGGGATGCGCGCGGTCACCTCGTCTTTGCGCAGGTCGCACAGCAGCAAGGCCGCCGGGGTCTCGCCGGGCAGAACGCCCGGCGCGGTCGTAATATAGGCCAAGTCGCCGCGCGGCGCGAGCGCGATACGGTAGGCGGAGGCGTCGAGCGGCAGCCGCCGAATTTCCGTATCGCCGGCGGCGTCGATCACCGACAGGTCACGTGAGAGCGCATTCACCACGTACAAGCGCGGCGGCAGCGGCTGGCGGCGCGGATGGAGCCACAGCGCCGCCGCAACACCGCCGAGGGCGAGGAGCGCGAGAAGCAACAAACGTTTTCTCATAGTGTTTTCCCCAAAGTTATCCACGTCTCCTGTTCGTTCAGCCCTGGGATAGCCGGGCTATGGCCCTGTTCCAGACAGTGCTGTTGACATCAAGCTGACCTGAAGTCCTTAGCACCGTTTGAAGCGTCTGGGACTGATTCCTTCGTAAAAACCAGGGTGCACCTGTTTGCGAACAAAAGTTGAAGCCCTAGCTGAGCCGTAGCGCGCCAACTCAGGAGTTGGCATACCTTTTGCCTATCTGTAAAAATGCGATTTT
>DASXVL010000551.1:0-6192 GCA_036504255.1 Armatimonadota bacterium
CGGCTAGATGTCCGATGGGAACCTATTGGGGCGGGTACATACATCCCCAAAAGCACGGTTCAGGCTACCGCCCTTCCTGTTCCGCCAAAAACGCCTCGTAGTCCGCTAGCATGCGCTTGAGCAGGGCGGGGGTGTCGAGGCCGTAGGGGCAGCGCCTGCGGCAGTGGTTGCATTCGACACAGCCTTTGATGCAGCGCATTTGCTCCTGCCACTCGGGCGTGAGGAATTGCTGGTAGGGCATGCGGCGTAGCAGCAGGCTCATGCGCGCGGCCATGGGAATGGGGATGCGGGCGGGGCAGGGGAGACAGTAACCGCAAGCGCGGCAGAACTCGCCGGCGAGCTCCTGCCCGTCGCGGGCGATCTCCGCCTGCAACGCGTCGTCGAGCGCCGGGGGGTCGGCGTCGAGCGCCAGCAGTTCTTCCAGTTCCTCCAGGCGTTGAAATCCCCAGATGGGTACCAAATTGCTGAACTGGCGCAGGAAGGCGAAGGCGGGGCGGGCGTGGGCGAGCAACCCACCGCAGAGCGGCTTCATGGCGATGAGGCCGACGTCGTGCGTGCGGCAGAGCTCGATGAGCGCCAGGTCGGCGGGTGAGGAGATGTGGCAGAGCGGGAACTGCAGCGTCTCGTACAGCCCCGAGGTCACCGCCGCGATGGCGCGCTCGGCGCTATGGTTCGTCATGCCGAAGTGGCGCACCTTGCCCGCGCGTCGCGCCGCGAGCAGCCCGGCGTAGGACGACTCCGGGTCGTCAGGATCGGGCAGCGTGGTTGGGGTGTGTAACTGCAAAATATCGACGTAGTCGGTGCGCAGGTTGCGCAGGCTGGTGTCCAGGTCATGCAGCACGCCCGTGCGCGTTGTCGCTCCGCTCTTGGTGGCGATGACGACCTGATCGCGCACATCGCCCAACGCCGCGCCGATCTTCTCCTCGCTGTCCGAGTATGCGCGCGCCGTGTCATAAAAGGTGATGCCCGCGTCAAACGCCCGCCGCAAAATGCGCGTCGCCTCCGCCATCGTCACGCGCTGCAACGGCAGCACGCCAAACCCCGTGCGCGTCACCTGCAGCCCCGTACGCCCCAACCGTGTCGTATCCATCGCTCACCTCGCTTACTGTTTCATTCCATGTCGACTGGGCGGTTCCTGCCGCAAGCAGGCGGTAGGCGTGTAGACGGCGTGGAAGTTCCGCATCGGGGTGCGCAAGTTGCGCGATGGGAGAAAACGGGGAGTCCCTGGGACAGGCATCGCCGCGCGGGTCAGTCGCGCGGGTCGGTGCAATCCATGTGGAGCATGCGTCCGAGCACGCGGTCGATGGTGCTGATGAGTTGGGTGCTGCTCACGGGTTTGGGGACATAGTCATCCATGCCGGCGTCCAGGCAACGCTCGCGGTCGCCGGGCATGGCGTTGGCGGTGAGGGCGATAATCGGCAAGCGCCGTCCGGTTCCTGCTTCGTCAGTGCGAATATGGCGCGTGGCTTCCTCGCCATCCATGACGGGCATGAGCAGGTCCATGAGCACCAAATCGTACGGTTCCCGCTTGAGCGCATCGAGCGCTTGCTGTCCATCACTGACGGCGGTGACCTGGTAGCCGTGCTTTTCCAGGATACGCCGAGCGACCATCTGGTTAATGTGATTGTCCTCGGCCAGCAACACGTGCCGGTGCGTGGCGGGGATGAGCGCGTCGGCGGCGTCATAACTCACCGGCGCTGCCAGGGTATACGGGAGTGACTGCACGGCCAGTAACAGCGCATCGAACAGCTCGGACTGAATGATCGGTTTGCGCACGTAGGCTTTCAGCCCGCACTCCCGCCGCTGCAGCGGCGTGATCGGTTCGTCATCGGCGTTCAGCATCATCACCAGCCCGGTCGTGCGGGGGATTTCCCGCTGGAGGCAGCAGGCCAGCGCATAGCCATCACTATCGGGCAGCAGCGAGGAGATCAGCACGAGCTCGAACGGCGTGCCGGTCGTATTGGCCTCGCGCAAGAGGCGCAACGCGTCCGCGCCGGCGGCGGCGGTTACGCTCTGCATCTGCCAATTGTCGAGAATCTGTGCGACGATCCGGCAATTCGTTTCATGGTGATCGACCAGCAGCACGGATAAGCCATGCAGCGCGTCCGCGCCGCCGATGAGTCCGCCTTGCGGCATATCGACGCGCTGGAAGGGGAGGGTGACGTGGAACGTGCTGCCGCAACCGACATCGCTGTGTAGCCAGATGCAGCCGCCCAGCAATTCGGTCAAACGCGCGGTGATGGTCAATCCCAGCCCGGCGCCGCCGAACTGGCGCGTGGTCGAACCGTCGGCTTGCACGAACGCGTCAAAAATCTGCCCTTGCAACGCCTGCGGGATCCCAATGCCGGTATCCGCGACGATCACTTCGAGCGTCGCCACCTGGTCATCCGCCCTGGCTGCTGTGCCGTCAAGACGCACTTGCACCGTCACGTCGCCCTGTTCTGTGAACTTGATGGCGTTATTGAGCAGATTGACGAGAATTTGTCGCAGCCGCCCGGAATCACCGCACAGCACATCAGGTATCTCCGCGCTGATATCGCACGTCAGGTTGAGCCGTTTTTCCCGCGCGCGGACGCCCAGACTCTTCACCGTGGTCCCGACGATATGTCGCAACGAGAAGGGCGCATGCGTCAGGGCAAGTTTGCCGGCCTCGATGCGCGAGAAGTCGAGAATGTCGTTGAGCAGGCAGAGCAACGAGGTGGCCGATTCTTTCGCCATGCCCAGGTATTCGCGTTGCTCGCTGGTGAGCGCCGAGTCCAGCGACAACTCCAGCATGCCGATCACGCCGTTCATCGGCGTGCGAATCTCATGGCTCATGGTGGCGAGGAATTGACTCTTCGCCAGGCTCGCGGCTTCCGCCACTTCCTTGGCGCGCAGCACGTCCTCCTGTGCGCGTTGGCGGTCGGTGATATCCTCACCGGAATAGAGGATAGCGACCACGTGCCCATGGCTATCGGTGACGTGGCTGGCGGTATAGGAGAGGAGGCGGCGCTCCCCGTCGGCGCGCAGGACTTCCCGTTCAAAGAAGAAACGCGACTGGCCGGTATCAAGAAATTCGACGAACCGCGTGCGGGCGTCCTCACGCACCTCCGGGGGCATGAAGTCGAACCAACTCTGTCCGAGCAGTTCCGCTTCACTCCGCCCGAGGATCTCGCACCCCTTCTTGTTCAGTAGGGTGATGGTGGCCGTGCGGTCAAGCGTCATCATAAGGACGCCGGCGATATCCAGGTACTGTTGCGCCAGGTCACGTTCTTGCTGGATGGCGTCTTCGGCGCATTTCTGCTCGGTCACGTCGCGAAAAACGAGCACTACGCCGACAATCTGGTCATCGGCGTCGCGGATGGGCGCGCCGCTGTCGGCAATACTGTACTCCACGCCCGTTTTCGAAATCAGGGCCGTGTGGTTTGCTAAGCCAATAATCTGTCCGGTGCTCAGCACCTTCTCTACCGGATTATCACAGCGCTTGCGCGTCTGTTCGTTAATGATATGGAAGACGTCTTCCAGCGGGTGGCCGTATGCTTCGTCCTGTGTCCAGCCGGTCAACTCCTCTGAAATCTTGTTGAGCAGCGTCACGCACCCCTGCGCATCGGTAGTAATGACCCCGTCGCCGATGCTCAACAACGTAACCGAGAGTTGCTCTTTTTCAGCTTGCAGCTCCAGTTCAGCGTGGTGCTGCAACGCATGCGCCTGGTCGATATCGTGGCCGATGGTGCGCGACACCAACGTGACGATCGCCGCGGTCAGTACAATGACGAGGGTCATGTAGCTGGCGGCGAGTAATGCGGCGTAGGGGTGGGCGAGTGGCGCCAACGCGGCTTCGACAAAGCCCTGCACCAAAATCACAAGCGTGGTCAGCGGCAGGAAGGCGCGCAGTAGACGGGCGCGCGTTGAATTCCCGGTGACCAGATGGATCGGAAAACTCTGCGGGCCGGCGGCAACGATCAGCGCGAGGCCGAGCAGGAAGCACGCCAGCGTCGCGGGCGCGGCGATGGGGATGATGCGGCTGCCATAGAGCAACGGCGTGCCGTACACGTACCCGAGCAAAAAGACCAGGCTTATCAAAGTGGCGGCGCTGCCAAGGAGGCCGGCGATCGTACACGAGGGTCGGCGGCACATGGTCCGCGCACAGATGCCAGTCCCGAGCAGGGCGAGTAAGCCGCCGGAAACGGGAGAGATTAGCTGTGCCGGGGGCAGATATAGTCCCAGGAAGCGGAGCTCAAACAAGGTATCAATGGTCACGTGGAGCGACGGATAGACGATGCGCAGGAGTTGCAGGAGGCTATAGACGGCAATGACGCCGGCGAGGAGCGGGAGCCAGGGGGTACGGCGCGGCGTGGCGCGCAGTGACGCGAACAAGAGCAGGGCGAGTACGAGCGAACCGATCGCCGCGGAGGGGGCGATGCGAGTATACCCGACGTGAAACGCGGCCAGCCAATGAATACCACCAACCCAGCCCAATAAGCCGAGCAACGTGATGCAGACGACCAGCCCGGCGCACACGGCGACGGCGCGTCGTGCCAGCGATGATAACGGTTGGTCAGCTAAGGAGAGACGCGCGGGTTCTCGCGTCCCATGAGCGCGAGACGAAAACTGAGGCATCTGCGGTGGGCGATCAATCATCATGATGTTCACACATCTGCGTTTGCATGTACGCCGAAAAACAACTGGCGACCGATTGAACCAACATTCCTCGTCAGTCAGTCACAGCTCACAACGACAAGCTATCCTAGTAAATAGTATACCGTTGTCCGGGTCAACGGTAAAGACTTTTGGAAATACGCCCGGCTAGCGGCGGGGCTGCGCCGCCGTGTTACGCGTCACACGGTTAAAATGTAGGCAGAGCAACAGGTCGGCGAGCACCATGAGGCTGTTGAGCGCGTAGAGAATAATGACCCAGTCGCGATTGTAGAGCACCTTGTGGATGATGCCGCTGAGGTAGCCGATGAAGACCAACCAGAGGAAGACCTGGCTTTTGCCGGTACTGCTTTTGCTTTGCCAGGTTTTGTAGAGCGAAAACGGCCAACTGGCGCCGAAACACACGAGCATAATGATTTCAAAGATACTCACGACTGCAACTTCTCCTTCGCGACCCCAGTGTACCCGCTCGGGCGGATCGGCGCAAGGCATGCTTCCCTTCGCACGCCGGTCCCATGCCGCGCACGGCGTGAGTTGCCTATCCCCGTTAACACGTTATCCTTCGTCACTTTGCGGCACCTTCGCTTGCGCGTCGCGTGCACCGCGCTGCCGTCTGATGCTTACATCGCGCAGAACCCAGAACACCACGCACAAGAGGCCAAGCGCAGCGATGGTGGGCACGATCCCACCAAATAGATGGGCGGAGGTCACCACCATGAGGATTCCGAAAATCAGCAGCATCACTAACCAGTAAGGTGTCTGCTCCACGGACATGCGGCCCGTCTCTCGCATCTGCTTCCGCTGCATGATCCGCGCACAGATGAAGATGGCTAGGGGAGAGGCGAGTAGCAACAGCAAGACCAATGCGACCCCCTCCGTGCGTCCCTGAATGGGGAAGTAGGCCTGGTACATGAGGGCAAAGAGGACGAAGAGGACGATCTCCAGCACGAGGCCAATGAAGACGCTTGGATAAAATAGCCGCGCGAACCAGGCAAGCTTGCGCCAGATGTCTTGTGGCGCGGGTTCCGGCAGCACGCGCGTGGCTACAGCGCCCAGCCTGGTCGACGCGATGGCGAGGACGCCACCGGCCAGTATCCAGAACCACCCCCAGAATGTCAACCCGGCGGTCCCCATTTGCAGCAGCGACGTCACGGCCGGCTGCCCGTTCGGCAGGGTGCTTGGTCCCAGCGACTGCTGCAACTGGTCGGCGATTTGATGGAAATTCTTTACTAAATACAGATAATACCCGCCGCGCAGGAAGGCGACGAGGGAGAAGACCACACACGCCACCCCGGCCACCGCTTGCCAGCATACGCCGCAGAGCGTCTGCTGCAGGCGGGTGGCGAGCGCATTGAGCGCGGCTGCCCCGGCACTCTCTCCCCGTGCCTGCCGTACCAGCGCTATGCCTGCCGTCCAGAGCAGCACGCCGCCCACCAGGTAGACCAGCGCGACGAGTACGGCCCACACACCCAGCAATCCCGCCATGCCCCAACTCGACGTACCGAGGAACGGCGAGAAAAGGCCGCAGACCGGCAGAATGACCAGCGTCATGGCGCT
>DASXVL010000552.1:0-2723 GCA_036504255.1 Armatimonadota bacterium
CCGAACGATCACCCGATACCAGGTGCTGAGGGAATAACTGCAGATGGTCTTCCGGGTCAGGTTATATCCGGCATAGCAGATGGTGCTGGTTATATTGCCGAATTCAAGCAACAAATTGTTGTACAGCCCCAGGCGGAACTCGAAGTCCGGATTATTATCATTTGTCCAGAGATCCATCGAGGCGACCACACCGTTCGTGTAGGGATCGGTATTCGTCGAGACGCTATCGTTCAGGCGATTCCAATTCCCGCTGGACGGCGTCAGGCTGGTCGATTTCCAGGCCAAGGAATAGCTCCCCGTGGAGAATGGCGAATTTGTCGCGCTCCACTCTACCCAATGACTGGCATCCCACGCCCCATAGGAATACATCATCGCCGGATTGGGCGACGTGTAACCGGCTGGTTTCGGGGTACTGGTCCAGGATGCATTCACTGCCAGGCCGTCGGAAACGGCCACCCCGCCGAAGGAGGTCTCAAACGGTTCGTTGCAGACCCCCACCATGGCTTGCACCATACTTGCCGCCATCCAGAGCAGCACGCAACATACCAGATTGTACTTTGGAAGATATCTCATCGGTAAACTCCTTTCCCTCTTCATAAGAGGCCGGGTTGTTGACCGTCCCTAGCGTCTGGCTGTTCGTATTGCAATAATGGTCCTTGTTCAAATCGGCAGAGTGAACGATCCTCACCCGATCACCTCATATAGCCTTGCCGATCGCCCGTCCAGGCGTTGACTGATAAACTCGTCGTCGACTGTCTCACGCTCTCCGGTCCAGAAGTTCTCGACGTGCACCGGACCGGTATGGCCCAAGCGATCTCGGCGGACCGTGATGAGTTGTGGTTCGTCGGTCCAGTTGAAGAACGCGATGGATTGGCGGATGCCCGCCTGTGCCGTGGGACTCTCGTCCGGATAATCCACATACAACACCTGGGGCAGCGGCACACTGGTAAACGCACGGTCATCCGCGCAACGACAGCGGTAGCCGCGGTCACAGCGATCGGTCAGCTTCCGCATGGCCCGCACCCACTTGTCCGGCCACGTCTCCATGCGCCCGCCGGTTTCGATCATGCCCATATGCATGAAAGTCCAGGTCAGGCGGAAATAGTTTTCATTGTCCGGATAATCCGCCATGATGCCGACGCTGTCGTTGTTGAGCAGGAGCGTTTTCCGGCCTTCAAACCCGAGGGTTGGCAAGGCCCAGATGCAGTTGCGCACTTGCTCTTCCCAGGTGCCGGCGCCGATATCCATGGTATTGCGATAGGTATCCGCCCAGCGACCGATGAACGGATTGCCCATGCCGGTGGCGACACAGGTCATGAACACGCCGTCCGGCGGCAGATGTTTGCGCACGGTGTCGAAGAAGCGCGCTCGCATTTGCACGGACGTCAGGCGCGGGTTCCGCAGCCGGGCCGACCGGTCTTCAAAGTTCTGGCTCCAGAAGTCCATTTTGCAGGCGTCCATCCCCCATTCGCCCAGAATGACGCCCAGGGTACGGTCGAGGAACGCCAGCGCCTCCGGATGACTGTGATCGAGGAAGGCATTCGTGTCACTGATGAGGTAGAGCGAGCCGTCGGCATTGCGGAGAAACCAGTCCGGGTGATCCGTATAGAGTTGTGACGGCACGCGCACGGTGGGCGACCACCAGAGACCCGGACGCAAGCCCAGCCGTCGCAATTCCTCCGTGAATCCGCGGATGCCGCGCGGCCACTTGTCAGCGGTCACATGCTGAAGGGGGTCCGGGTAAAACCGATCAAGGAAGGTCGTGCCGCTGTCCCCGGTCAGGTAGCCGGCGTCCATCAGGAAGAACTGAATATTCGGCAAGTGCTCGGCGATGAAGCGCGCCGTCGGCAGCAACGATGCTTCGCACTGGTCGGCGAAAACACCATAATTCCAGGTACAGTGCATCGCCTGTGTCCGCAGCGGCGTGCTGGCTCCGCGCAGGGACTGCCGGGAGGCCACATAATTGATATAGTCGACAAAAATATCCTCGGCGGAGACCGTGTCCGCGACCTGGATGAACACCCCATCCAGTGTCAGCGTGCCGCCGGCCGGCACGCCGAACCCCTGCGTCTGCCCCGGGTCGTGGACAATGGCGAAGATGTCGAACATCCCCTCCCGGGTTAACGCGGCTTTGCGGAGGCTGAAGACCGTATAATGCAGCGCCTGTGACACCGCGGCGAAAACCAGGCTTCGTCGCCCCTGGAGATCCAGCAGCCCGAGCGCGGGAAAGGCCTGATCTTCTCCGGAACCCAACTGCACCATTTCCGTCGGCAGCATGCGCACGTAGGGGTACTCCACCTGGCAATGCGGATAGCGTTCCTGGCGAACCAGGTCGGTGTGACAGTAGCGCAGGTCCCAGCCGAGACAATGACCGAGCCCCGGCAGTACGGAGGCCGAAGGCGCAAAGAGCCCGGTAGCCGCGGCGTTGATCCACACGGGGCGTGCGGACGTGTTGCTGATCTGATGCACCATCACCACCGCGCGCAGGCCGGCAACGGGGGTAACCGTCGTCCTGACCACCAATCCACTACCGGCGCTGCCTTCGGCTGTTTGGCCATCATCCGTCGGCTGCACGGAATGATAGCGCACAACGGTATCCTTGCCCTCGACCGTCAGACGGACCCCCAGGTCCTTCACGCCCATATTTGCCTCAAGGTCGACAAAAGACAGGCCGTGCTCACTCAGCATCATCTCTTCGCAGCGGTCACGTGTAATCACAAGTA
>DASXVL010000553.1:0-2077 GCA_036504255.1 Armatimonadota bacterium
TGGGAGTGAATGCCGAAGGCTTTGAAGTAATAACTCATACGACAGATAGATACTTTGAGAACGGTCTTCCTGCTGACCAGCGTGCATACGCAGATTCTCTTCTCATGACTCACGTTTATTCTGGAGGTAACCATGTACCTGGCGTTATTGGAAACAGCCGGTAATCAACGGTATATCTTCGCGACCAATAAACTCCGTGAGAATGTTGGCGCATCGGAACTCACCTATCGGGCCGGCACTCAGTGGGTGTTGGAAAGCGTCGACACCGTTTTGAAACGAAATGGCCATACGCCATTAGCGCTCTGGGATACGGAGGCACAGGTTTTTCGTGACCGCCTGCGTCAGCATGGCCATCGTTGTGCAGAGATTCGTCAGCCGGTTGAGGTGGTCGTCGTCACATCCGGCAAGGCCATATTGCTCATCCAAGCAGAAAAGATTGCACAAGACATCATCCGGGAGGTCACAGCGCATGCGCTACGAGAGGCGCCAGGACTCGATCTTTGCGGATGCTATATCGAGTGGAAAGACTCAACCCCTATTGGCGATGCACTGCGGATGGTGCACCATCGGTATGAGGTTGCACATAGCGGATTACCGGGACCGGTGATGCGTTTCATGCGGTTGCCATTTTTTGCCGAATGCGCCACCAGCGGCTTGCCAGCCAATACCCTTCAGCACATCGAAGGCCAGGACAACCCTCCACGTCGGGTGTCCGCAACGGTGAGCAGCAAACGTGATGTTGTGAAACCGGCGCGAACGCGACTTGATCGCGTATTGCGGCGGGTCTATCCCGATTTTACGTTCGCCGACAACATTGACAACCTCACTGGAGATTGGCATGCAATTATCCATGCAGACGGTAATGGCCTCGGGCAGTTATTTCTCAAATTTGACGAATACATCAACCAAAATGCGCTGGAGCTGAATCGCGAGTATCTCTCCACCTATCGTGAGTTTTCCATTGCCCTTGAGGAGTGTACGGAAGCCGCTTTTATGCACGCGCTCCATGTCATCCCCGAAGAGGCCTATCGGCAAGAGACCACCGTGCCATTAGTTCCTCTGGTCCTCGGTGGCGATGATCTTACCGTCATCTGTGATGGTAAGTATGCCCTGAATTTCGCGCGTGCTTTCCTGCAAGCTTTTGAGCGGTTCACGGGGGAACATACGGTCATTCGTGCGATTGCCGCTCAAGTCTCTTCAGAGGATACTCCCTATCTATCCTCCTGCGCCGGGGTGGCGATCATTAAGCCGAACTTCCCCTTTTTCACGGCTTATGATCTAGCCGAGGACTTGTTGCATTCGGCAAAAATTGTGAAAAATGAAATTGTTGTTCCGTGTTCGGCATTGGATTTTCACGTACTGCATGATTCCAGTGTGGTCACCCTGTCAAGCATCCGGGCGCATTTGCAGTTACAGGATGCATCAGCATCGTCGTCTCTCTATACTCGGCCATACATAATAAGCGATCTACCGCCCGATGATCTTGAGCGCATATGGGTGGAGCGGCGCACATGGGGGCTGCTTGTTGATCGCGCGAAAAAATTGCGCCACGAGGAAGACGGCCGACGCCAATTACCAACGTCGCAAATGCATATGCTGCGTGCCGGCTTATTCGACGGACGCCTAGAGTCCGACGCACTCTATGCCGCGATGGCACATCGCTATGAGAAGCAAGGTATCCGTGCTTTTGAAGGGGACGCCGGTTCACTGTTCCACCGGGAGCCTGTACCTGGCGATGTGCAGAAGGTTGAATATGCGACCGGATTGTTGGATGCCATGGATGCGGCCGATTTTTTGACTCATACCGCCGAAGGAAGACCGTTATGAGCATATCCGTCTTGCGGATTACATTAACGATGACCTCTGACTGGCACATCGGCTCGGGGGCTGGGCGTCCAGGTGATACTGATCGTCTCATCCGACGTGATTGGGAAGGATTACCCTACGTGCCGGGCAAGACGATGGTGGGTATCTGGCGCGATGCATGCGAACGAGTGGCCTACGGGCTTGATCATCAGGATGAGAACGGCCTCTGGCATCACTGGGTCGCCTACCTTTTCGGCAACCAACCCAATAT
>DASXVL010000554.1:0-11935 GCA_036504255.1 Armatimonadota bacterium
GCGGTGGCCACGCCGATAGGACAACCGAACCTCGGCGCTATCGCCTCTTGCAGCGCAACCGCCGCGTCGCTATTGCTCTACAACTATAAGTATACGTTTACCGATGCGAGCGGAATTCCGGTCTATCAAGACAATTCGGCTCCGGAGTATGCGTCAGTCACCTTCAATAACCTCCCGTTCACCGGCGCAGTGACGATCCGCCGCTATCTCATCGATTACACGCATAGTAACATCGCCTATTATTACGACCGTGGACTGACCCCTGACAGCAACGGATGTGCATTACAGAAAGTCGAAGAGTATGCTGGCACGGTATCCGGCGGCGTCCTCAATATCGGGCAAATTACCTTGGATACTTCCGGCACGACATTGTGGACCGTCTCAAAGTAAGGCTCGCTCAACATCTGTACGAAAAGTCTCTTGTCCTCGCTTGACGTACTGTAAGCCGCGTGCTGGCGCTGTTGTTTTTTTGCCGGTGTTCGTATGGATATTTGGCATTGCGACGGCAGTGTTGTCGAGTACTATAGAAGGGATAGGAGGAATCACTATGGATACACGAGAGGCGTTTGTCGCGAAGTTGAAGGCGCAGCTTGATGAGTGGAACGCGGATATCGACAAGATGGAAGCACGGGCACGCCAGGCGCAGGCGGACAAGCAGATTGCCTACAATGAGCATCTTGTCACCCTGAAGCAACATCGCGATACTGCGCAACAGCAACTCGCACAGGTACAGCAGTCGTCAGGCGATGCCTGGGAAGAGATGAAGCTGGGAATAGAGGCGGCGTGGGCACGTATCGCCGAAGCGTTTACGCATGCCCGCGCGCGTTTGGACGAACCGAAAGCAGCGTAACGGCGAGCGTGCGCCCGTTGGCACATCGGAACTCTACATACCAGTTGTGCTCGGAACGGCCCTCACCCCTCGACCAGGCTTGGGCTTTTCAACCCCAGCCCCTCTCCCAATGCTGGGAGAGGGGCCTTAGCGTGGCGTATGCATACGCTTTGTCCGCACCACGATACAGGCTGCACGCCACACCCAACGGCGTGTAGAGGCGCGCGATGCCCTGCGCCAAGCACCTGGCCACCCACCGTATCATGTCCGGTCAGGTGGCCCAAGTGGACGCTCCGCAGCGGATGGACTATCCGGAGGCGCACCGCCGGGTAGTCCGATTGGCTCGCTCAAACAAACGCCGCAACACCGAGTTACTTCATCTTGACAGACCAAACTATTGCTTGTAGAATCCCCAAGACTGGAAGCGTTTCCAGAGGAATGCGTTTTTGCGCATTCCATTGCACTTATGAAGTATTGTAGTACGCCTGCCGGCGTATACGGTGCCCCAATGTGAAGCCCCAAATGCGATAGATTGGAGATCAATACATGCGTGCTTGGTCCGGACTCGTTCTGCTCTCGTTATTTGCAATCGTGTTGCCGGTCGGTGCAGCGACCATGGTGATACCGATCTCTCCGGCTCAGTTTACGGCGCCGGAGGGCATCACGCTGGAGGCGCCGGCGGAGGGGATGTTGCGTGTGGTCAAGGGGGAGAAAGCCCCTGCCGCTAGCGTGGTGCGCATCTCGTTGGCGACTCCGGTGGCCTTGCCTGCCGATGCCGACTGGTTTACCGTGCTGCTCTACCCGGTACGCGGCGCCGACTTTGCGCAAGGCCAGCGCGTGACCTTTGTCGTGAAGAATGCGCAGGGAGAGGAACTCAAAGCAAAGTCGCTCCCCTATGTACAGAATTTTTGGGGACAAATGGGCTGGCAGAATCTGTTGAGTGAATACACCTTAAATAACCAGCCCAAGGAGAAACGGCAGGGCCTGCAGTTAATCGCCGTGGAACTGGACTTCGGCAAAGGGTGTCGCGAATTTTGGCTCGCCAACCCCACGCTCTTTCACGGCGATCCCTTCTCAATTCCCCTCGTCGCTACCTTCACCGGGCCGCGCATGAATTTCTATGACAGCATGCCGTATATCTTTCCGTTCAAATATCGCGAAGGGGAGTATGAATGCGCGCTGACGCTCACCGACCGCTTCCAGGGCAAATCGATCTATGAAACGGCACGCTGGTTCAGCACGGGCGAGCAAAAAGGCGACAAACAGAACCCCCTCAAAGCCTGGGACCATTTTACCCTCCCATCCTTGCCCGCCGGCACCTATCCGGGCGTACTGCGTTATCGCGCCAAGAACGGGGGACTGCTCGCCAGCTTCGACGTCGTGGTCCAGGTGCTCGATTCTCAGATCAAGACGTTGCCCGCCTTCCCTGACCATGCCCCGGGCAGCGCGCAATATGTGCGTTTTACCCCGTCCGCAGCGAATTTTATCTTCGACGCGACGCGCCCGCTCACCGGTACGCTGTCGGTTGATGGCGTGTTCTCCCGTCCGTTCGCAAAGCCTACCGACCAATATGCGCTCACCTGGACGCTGAAAGATCCGGATAACACCACGCTTGCCAGCGGCAAATGGGAGGGCATCACCCAACCCGGCAGCCAAGCGCTGTCCATTCCGTTAGCGCCATTGCAGATTCGGCAGAACACCGCCTGTACCCTCACGCTCGAGTTGTTGCGCGGCACTACGCGTTTGGATACCACCACGATGAAGATCGGCGTGCGGGTGGCGGAGACCTACACGCCGCCCGTCGGGCCCGTCAAAACGTGGCAGGAATGGCTGAAGCCCGGCGCGCCGTTGCTCGGCGAAGGCCTGCATCCCGCCCACCGCTTCACCTCGGCCGGCATGGACTTTTACATCAACGACATCAAGCAAAAAGGCTATGTGGCGCTGGTCGATCTCAACGGCATGTGGGGCGACGAGTTTGAACCGATGCCGGGGTTCTATACCTTCGGCGAACTCGATTATCAACTCGATGCCTTGGCGAAGAATGGGTTGCACGGGATCATCCATACCGGTGGTCTCTTCTATAACTCGCCCGCGTGGTACCAACCGCGCCCAGCGCGCACGCATGACGGACGCTACACGGATATCGCCAATGTGCTCGACCCCGAGCGCCAGCAATACATCCTCACGAACATTCGCCGGCTGGCGGAACGCTATCGCCGTCATCCGGGTCTGGGCATGTGGATGGCTTGGGGACCAAATCATGAGGGATTCTACTGGGATTGGTGGGCCGGTTGGCAATTCGGTGGGGGCGTTACGGAATATTCGAGCCAGACGCGACAACGTTATGCCGCCTGGTTGCAGACGAAATATCCCACGCTCGCGAAATTAAACGCCGCCTACGGGACGCAGTACACCAAATGGGCGCAAGTGCCGGTGCCCATGCCGACCATTGGTGGGCCTCCCGCCTACTCGCCGTTGAAGAATGCCCGCCCCGCGCCGAATAAACCGTATGAGGATTTCGCGGCCTTCAAAGTCGCGCAGGAGCAAGACTTCTATGAAAATAAAGTCGCCGCTATGCTGCGCAGCGTGGATCCGGCCCGACCCATCGCGCTCTATCATTACGCCGAGACCACGCCGGGATTCTTTACCCGGGTGCCCGGCATCGTGCTGCGCAATGGCGGCAATGAGGGCTGGTTCTATCAGGACCGCATACGGCAGTGGATTAGCTACCTGGACGGCGCCGCCGCATTGATGAGCGAGGATGTCGGCGTCTGGGGTGAACCGGTCGAGGACTGGCACGCCGATGTCTTCAACGGCTGTTTGTTGGGCCGCACCGGCGCGCATTTCTTCAATTACGCCCTGGCGGAGCCCAATAAACCGAAAATACAAATGATGCCGCATTATCAGGACATCGAGGCGTTTTTCCAGTCGCTCAAGGCATCTGCGCTCCCGGTGCTGGGGCAGAGTGCGCCGCTGCCCATCGACGTCGGGGTGCTCTACGGTGAACAGAGTACGCAGGGACGTCCCGCGGCGGGGCTCTTTTCCGAGCGCTATTATCCGATGATGTTCAAAAGCCGCCATTTCGACCAGGTGAAATCCGGTTTGAAGGTCATCTATCTCGACTCCGGCACGGCGATCATGCCCGCACGTACCGCCGCCGGGCTGAAAGCATGGGTCGCGGCCGGCGGTGTGCTGGTCATGACCCCGGCGACGGGACGCTGGAACGCGGATCTACCGTTGGACAAGCAAAGCGACGACGGCAATTATCTGTTAGATGTGCTGGGGTTACCCCTGCCCAGCGGTGGGAGTTGGGGTGAAGGCGCCTGGGGGCAGAACTTCGCCGAGAGCGTGCCGGGCAACGGCATCTTCAGCGATCCGGACGGAAAATCGCTGCTTGCTAATGACCGGGATAAAGCCGCGGGCAATGGTGGGAACTTCCGCTTCTATTTCCATGGCGGCAAGACCAGTTACGTCTTCCCAAAAGACTCCTATCCGCAAGCGACCGTGCTGGCGCGCTATCATCAGCGCACTGGGGTGGGGGGCTCCCCCGCCATCTTCTCCTTCGCCGTCGGGAAAGGGAAGGTCTTCCTGTGGGCCGCTTACCCGGAAAACGATGAGGGCAGCGGGCTCTACACGCAATCGCTGTCGTCGCTCGGACTGACCAAATATGTCAGTTTCGCACCCAGCGAGTCGCGCGCGGATGACTATGCCGGGTGGATGCGCGCCTATGCGCTCGCCGGTCCGGAGCAATCACGCCTGCTGATGCTCTTCCGTGCGGACCCCAAGCGTTATCCGCATAATACCTGGACACGCGAAACCCCCGAGGTGGCATCGCGTACGGTGTATACTTTCCACCTGACGCCGGGCCGGTACGAGGTGTTTGACATGCTGGAGCACAACAAATCGCTGGGTACCTTTACCGACCAGCAACTCGCCACCGACGGCATTACCCTGAACTTTGGTTTTGGCGACTTGCATATCTTACAGGTGAAACCGGTCAAATGAGCTGCAGTGCGTGCGCCTGACGCATGCACTGACGAGGTGTAACGCTCTGCAGCCCGGCGCGACTTCTTTAGCGAAGTTGCGCCGGGCTGCAGAGTAGCTGCGGAGTCTTCACGAGAGGGTTGTCTATGGACGAACGCACGCTATCGCGTAGCCTTAACTCGTCCTGTAGTCCGATCTTCCACTAATGAAAGCAACGGATAGAGTTCGTTGTAATGCTTTTGGATGAAGAGCGGGTTCCGGCGTTTGAACAGGCGGGCGGCGAGTTTGTCGGCGATGGGCAGTACAATGCGTTCGTGGGCGCAGAGGAGCGGGGCGACGGTATCAAGGCGCCCGGTCGCCTGCTTATTCAGGCAGCCGCAGTAATGATTGCAGCGCTCGCGGATCGCGCAGCCGGCGCAGTCGTCGTTCTCCACGGTATTCATGGTATAGAGGCGCGCGCGTGCTTCCTCATCGATACCGGTGCTCGCGTGCCCGATAGCGTGGGTGGCGTCACTGCCGTCGCCGACGAATTGCACGCAGGGGAAGAGGCGGCCGTTGGGGGCGACGGAGATTTGTCGCTGCCCCAGCTCACAACGCTCCGAGCGACAACTGCCGGGAAAGACGTGCGAGGCGATTTTAACTTCGAAGGGGCTGAAATAGAATTTATCCTCTGCCATGGTGCGCTCGTAGTACCAATCGGCAATCCGCTGGTACTGCCGTTTTAACTCGCGCAACTGCCGGGTGTTCCACTCCGCGCCATAGTTGAGCGTGAAGATGAGATAGCGGAACCCGCGCCGGAAGAGATAATCCACCGAGTCGGCGAACTGCCCCACCGTCTCCGGCGTCACCACCGCCATCGCCGGCGCATAGGGTTTGTGGGTCAGCAACAGATCGATGATGGGGGAGAGCCGATCAAATGAGCCGCCTCCCGCCGCATCCACGCGGTGGGCATCGTGGGCCGCCTGCACGCCGTCATGGCTCAAGGCGATGAAGATGTCGCGCGTGTCTTGGTCCATCAAGAAGGCTTCGTCGAGCAGGGCGCCGTTAGTCGTCATCTTGAAATGGAATTGCTGCCCCGTGTCTGCCGTGATTTCCCGGCAGAAGCGCACGGTCTTCACGACGAGGTCACGCTGCAACAGCGGCTCGCCGCCGAAAAAGATGACGCCCAAACTCTGCCCAGGCGTCTCCTGCGCTATGCGGGCCAATGACATGCGAATCGCCGCTTGCACGGTTTCGAACGTCATGTCGCCACCACCGTGCGGCGCTTCGTAACAATAGCGACAACGGAGATTACAGCGTGCGGTGAGGTGTAATGTTAAGTGCATCAGATCACGCCCTCTGCTTTCAACCAGACGATGAAATCCTGTACCTGCTTGCGCAGTTCTGCGCGGGCAAGTTCATGCGCTGCGCGTTCGGATTCCTCACGCTGCTGCTGCGATCTGAATCCCTGGAGAGAGGTGATCGGGTCATAGAATACCGCATAGGCGCCAGCAGGATGGGCTTGTTGAATACCGTCGCGTAAGACATGCGCCGCACCGATGATGTCATAACTACCGATAGACATCCGAGATTTTGGTTTCTCTTTCCGGTTCCAGGATTGATAGTCGTGTTCCGTGATGAATTCATAGTTAATATGCTTTGCCATATCCGTGCCATCAAGTGCAAGCGATGCACGTTGTGTGCTGGGCAGGCGTGCTTTGGTCTCTTTATCATACACTGCGCCGAACGGATCGGTTAACGGGACGGCGATATTATTGAGCGTCCGTTTATCAGCCGTAAAGTGAATGCCATGCTTGCCCGCTTCTTCGGTGATGACCTTTCTCGCTTCGTCCTCTGTTAAAAATACCGGTGGACTCACGGCCATGCATCCGAATGCCGCGTGTCCATCCCCATGTTCGAACAGCGGCGCGACGTGTGAGGGCTCTGCCGGCTGTTTGCTCTCGGCGCCAGACCATCGCGTCGAGACAATCAACCCGGCTGCCGCAACCGCCGTCAAGACGAGCGTATTCGTCTGCCAGCGTTTCGGCACCAGGCGGAGCAGTTCCGGGTGGGCATCAAGGATCGCCCGCGTGGCATACGCGGGTGCGTGATATTGTTTTTTGGGCTTAAGCTGCATTTAGATCACTCCTTGCGCTTTCAACCAGGTGACGAAGTCGCGTACTTGCCGGCGCAGGTCTTCGCTTGCGAATCCTGGCGCGGTGGCGGGGTCATAGAAGACGGCGTACGTGCCGGCGGGTATACCCTGGGTGATGCCATCGCGCAACGCCATCGCGGGCGTGGGATCATCAGGGAGATTGATGTGTTGGGCGCGCCAGCCGTCAATATCCACCTTCGTGACCACCTCATAGCTGATATGGCGTTGTGTATCGGTCCCATCGAAGGTCAGGTCGATGTCGACATCCGCACTGGTCGTGTGGCCATCTTGTGCGACGTGCAAGGAGGGCAGCGGCACCTTCTTTAACTGTTGGACATCCGGCTTGAAGGTGATCCCCGCTTTACTCGCCTCGTCTTCGATGATCGTCCGCGCTTCCTCCTCACTAAGGAATCTCGGCATCGCAACATCGCCCATCAGACGGGCGCGGCTGGTGACCGCGAGGGGAAAGACCGGCGCCACGCGTGCGACCACCGGGGATTCGGTTTTGCCGGTTGCCCCGGACAGCAGTTCCGGGGCTGCCAGTAATCCCAAGCCCGCCAGCGTGGTGAGCACGGCAATATTCGTCTGCCAGCGTTTGGGAACAGCGCGCAGCAATTCCGGCCGGGCATCCAGCGCGGCGCGGTTGGGGTAGACGGGAGCTACCGGGCGTTTCACGGGGTGAAGCCGCATTATCGTTCCTCCGAATTCAGTGAACTACCTATCCGTGGGACGGCACATTGATAGAGCCGCCGGTGCACGGATCGGTGAAGAGCACATTGTCTCTGCTACGCAGCATGTTCAAGAGCAGAAGGTGTTTCATGTTTTCTCTCTTCGAAACACGCTGAGGCGATGTTCATAAGACGGAGCGTGTGACGAAAAAGTTCCTTGTGTCCTGAATGTGGTTGTCAGTATATACGCATTGTGTCATGTCATGCAGCCTGTCTCGTGGCGTGAGCAAGCGTTTAGCGTCTAGCGTTTGGCTGTAGTGAGTTCTACCTCGCAGTGCAGATTGAGCGTCTGTAGCGCGCGCCCGCTGTGGCGCGCCTGTGGTGCGACCGTATCCGTGCGGCGAAACGGAAGCCGGGTGCCAAGTTGGGAACGCTCAGGCGCTCGCGCGGGCACGGGTCTGCAGGCAAGACAGGCGCGCCACAGCGGGCGCGCGCTACGGGCACCAAGAGAAGGGACGACGTGACAAACCGCTATACGCCAGACGCTGACATATGCAACAAGGAAGGGTGCATGACAACACACAATCCGTAGAGAGGTTATGTGCACCGCAAGTAAAATTCGCGAATATCGCATACCGTAGATCTGCTCCACATCCGATAATGCAGGTGAAACGAGACCGAGGCGTAATAGTGTACCTGTGGGTCGTTTAGAGAATGGTGTAACTTTTAAACACGCCAGTTCGTTAGGCACGCGGGAGACATTATGGCTTCATCAACTATCTGGTTTTACTTTGCGCTCTTATCCGCTATCTTTGCGGCGCTCACCGCCATCTTTGCCAAAATTGGCATTAAAGGCGTCGATTCAGACCTTGCGACACTCATTCGCACAGCGATTATTATGGTTGTCCTGTCTGGCTTCGTTTGGTCTACCGGAAAGTGGAGCAACCCATTAGCGCTACCATCCAAGACCTGGCTCTTTCTCAGTTTGTCCGCTTTGGCGACCGGCGCCTCGTGGGTCTGCTACTTCCGTGCGCTCCAAATCGGCGATGCGTCAAAGGTGGCGCCCGTAGACAAGCTGAGTCTGGTACTGGTGGCGATCTTTGCGTGCGCGTTTCTTGGCGAGCGACCAGCGCTTCGTGAGTGGATCGGGATCGCGATGGTCGCTGGCGGCGTACTGGTGCTCGCCATCAAACGGTGAGGCGCGCTACGATGTTATGGTATATCACTCCAGTTCGCCGCGACTACCAAAACGACGCGGACCGGCACTGTGGAGTGCCGGTCCGCGAGGGAAAGTTTGGTGCCCGAGGCGAGAGTCGAACTCGCACGGTATTACTACCGGCGGATTTTAAGTCCGCTGCGTCTGCCATTCCGCCACCCGGGCCAGAGGTAGGACACCATAATTGTACGTGGCGCGGGTGGATTCGTCAACCGTTTTGCCGGGTCAACGTCCGGTTAGGCTACCTTCTCGTTTCCAGGTTTCCAACTGGTGCCGCCTTTGTGCACGTAGAGCACGTCATGCGGACCGATGGTATAGGTGAATTCGCTGCCGAGTATGGTATCGAGCGCTTGCGCGTAGGTGGCGTTGTGTAGACTGAGCGTGACGGCGCCCTGCACTTCCGGGGGCAGGTCATATTTGACTTCCATCTGCATGAAGAGTTCTTGCAGCACTTGCCGTAAATCCCTGCCATCCGCCACGATGTCCACGGACCCCTGATGTAGATGCAGCGCCATGGTGCGACCCTCCCTTACTGCTGTTGTCATACCCGATGCGCGACGCGGTGAAGACGTGGGAGAGGACGGACAAACGCACACGATAAAGTTACGAGAGGCGGAAAATTAGTTTGTAGATGCCCACGCCGATTTCGTCGCGGTCGCGCAGTTGTTCTTCGCCGACGAGGGTCTCACCGTTGAGCATGGTGCCGTTGGTACTGCCGAGGTCTGATAGGTAGTATTGGCCGTCGGCATGGCGAATTTGCGCGTGACGGCGCGAAATGGTGTTGCCGGGGAGGCAGACCGTGCAGCCTTCGCGACGTCCGATGATCACCTGCTCGTCGCTGAGTTCATACACGCGTTCCACGTGCTCGCCGGTGAGATCGAGTAGCCAGAGGCGGGCGATATGTTCGGCCGAAGGGGCATTGAGTCCGCGGCCTTCGAGCAGTTGAATGATGATCGTGTCGTCATCCACTTCGCCGGAGCCGATAGGGGCCAACGCCGTGCCGCAATCTTTGCAAAAACGGTGGTCATCCGGGTTGGGAGCGCCGCAACGTGAACAACTGGCCATAGTCGATTCCCTCGGCACTATGGTAAAGCTGTCCATCCACGTTGTCAACTGCTGACGCGAGCGGCTGGGCGAGGAACGCGCAGCCGCTCGGTTGTCGACATTATTCTTTCGCTTTCTTTCCCGCATGCGTGCCGACGATGCGGCTCGGGTCCGGCGCCGGGCCATTGAGACGACAGATCGCTTGCGGTCGTTTGATGCGCAACACCAGTGTCTCCAAGACGCGGAAGGGGTGATTCATCCCTTGTGGCCCGAGATAGGCGGTAATGAAATCCTGGGCGATGGCCAAGTCAACGTTTTGCGGCCCGAGCGAGAGCACGACGCCGGGCATGTCGGTGATGGCCTGGCTTTGGAAGACGCCGCCTTGGACTAATTCACGAATATGTTCGACCTCGAGTACGCCGCTGCATTCGTAGACGCGTTGAATCTGCGCGTAGGCGACCGGGTTGACGATCACGGCATACGGCGGGTTGAAGCCTTCCGCGAGCAGGGTCTGTACGGCGGCGGCGACGGAACGGAAGGCGCTGCCGGATTCTAACCAATCACCGGCCTCGATGCCGTGCGCGCCCTGCGCGGTGAGCAGCCCCTGATACCCATAGGATTGATTGCCGTTAAAGATCAGCTCGTCTTCTTTTTGGGCGACAAACGCTGCCGCCGCCGCCGCCGAACCGGTATCGAAGGGCATGCTCAGTCGGCGCGCCGTCTCGATATCGCGCCAGAAGAGTACGAAATCCTTATAGAGCATGGGGACGACTTCGTGCACACGCCGCATCGGCTGGATGGGCTGGCTATCCTCGTCGCCGAGTAGCGACAGTTCGGCTGCCCCGAGCGGGCCGTACACGTGGTAATCCACGTCCTGTATCCCCGCGCCCATGGGGCCGTAGACATCGAGAAAGCGTCGGCCGACTAACAAACGCCGTGCGACCGACGTCACCGTCTGATCGATTTGCGTCCATTCTTCACTGGTGAGCGGCGCGTCATCGCGATAGAGTAAATCTTGCATGCGTCTACCTCATCGTGCCTGTTCGCAGGTCGGAAACCCAACGTATAACAGGGGTAGCATACCCGCCACACCGCCGCCGCATGGGCATTCTCCGCCACAATCTTCCGGCTACGTCGCAACGGGTGCCCAATGATGTCGTGTCCTGTACGAGCGACCCCTTGCTCTTTTTGGCGCATCTTCTTACACTGTAGCTATCCCATGTCTTCTTTTGTGTATCGAGCGTTACTGTGCCTTTTCCTGACCGGCCTGCTCTTGCCGTTACGGGCGGAGCAGCCGACGGTTGTGTTGCCGCCAAGTTCGCCCACCACCACCGCACCCGCCGCGCCGAACGCGGAAACGCCGCAGACCCCACCGGAGGAGGGACAAGCGCAGACGCCCCCCGCGCCACCGGTGCCACCGGCTCCCTCCACGACACCGCCTGCGCCGTCCGGTCCGCTGACCACAGTACATATCAGTTCAAACCGCCAGGTATTCTCTCCCACCCAGGGGCTCTTTCAGTTCTTTGGCGATGTCACATTGGAAACTGACCGTGTCACCATTTACTCAGATGAGATGACGTATAATGACGTGACGAAAACGGCGCTGGCGCGCGGCAACGTCTCCATTCGTGCTGAGGATGGCACGACCTATTTTGGGAACGTCCTTGAGTATGATGTACTTAGCCGTCATTGGCGCTTCCTCGATTTTAGTGTGCAGTATTCGGCGGGTTATCTGGGGTCGCCGTTTATCGCGCCGGTCATCGTGAATGGCAACGAGCTCAGCGGGTTACCGCAGAGCTTGACGGCGCGTAATGCCCATGTCACCACCTGTGACCTGGCGAAACCGCACTATGAACTGGTCTCGCGCAAGGTCGATATCTATCCGGGTGACAAGTTGATCGCGCGGGACTCGGACGTCTACGTCCTCGGACATCGCGTGCTGCATATTCCCTGGTTTTTCCTCTCATTGCAGCAACGGCATACCCCCATCGTGCCGGAGGTCGGGAAGAATACCTTTGAGGGCTACTACTCGCGTTTCCTCTATCAGTACGTGCTGAACC
>DASXVL010000555.1:0-10470 GCA_036504255.1 Armatimonadota bacterium
CTAGTGGGTCACTTGTCACGTCCAGCGGTCATGGTTTCCTGCTGAATCTGCCGCGCCCATCGTCCCACGACCGGACGACGCGTATACGCGTGTGACCCGCCGACCTGGTGGCGACGCTCCTTAGCCCGGCGACGGCGCTCCTGCCGCTTCCCGCCCCAATGAAAGGGCGTCGGCTGGGCATTCCAGCCGGTTACGACGGCCGTCAAGGCGGCCATCACCTCGTGCGCCGTCTGATAATGCTGGCCATCCAGCGCCCGGCGAATCAGAATGCGCTGCACTGATTCCGCCATGTTGTAACAGGAGCCGCCCAACGGTGTATACAGCAGCGCGATCCCCCGTTCGAGACACCAGGCCACAAACGCCTGGGTATAATGGCCCTTCAGGTTATCCAGCACCAAGAGAAGCCGGACCGCTGGCGCGGGCTGCTCGGTATAGACCGCCAGCCGCTCGGGAGACCAATGCCAGGTGCTCCACGCCTGCCAGTAGGGCTCATCGGCGGTGCCCACCGTCTCCGTCGATGCCTGCGCGGCGAGGATCGCGGTCAATTCCCCCTGGAGCCACGGATGGAGCACCGCATTCGTTGTGCGCGCGACAGCCCGTCCCCGCACCTCACCGGTCGCTGGGCGGAAGAGCGTGAGTAATTTCGCCGTGCCGCCCCGATGGTATTCATGGGGTTGGGTCGCCGGATGGCCCACCGGTTCCCACGAGGCGCCCGGCTGCGGAATGGCCTGATACGGCCCCGCTTCATCTTCACACCACACCGGGAGGCCGAGGAGTTCGCCCAGGGTATACGCTTGCTCTATCGCCCCTTTTTGACCTCGGCCTCCAGATCGGTGACCGTCACCAGCTGCCCCTGGCGTTTCCGCACGACGGTGCCCGTGGGACACCAGGTCCGTGTCTGTTGCCAGGTATAGCCTGCCGCGTGCAGCACCTGATAAATGGTCCAGGTACTCACCGTCGGCAATCCGTCCGGCGCGGCTCGTAAGGCCCGTTGTAATAAGGTCAGCGACCAGGTCCGCGTGCCGTCCTGCTCCAGCGTCGGCGCACGGCGGAATTCCTGGAAAATGCGCGCCCGTTCGGTCGGGCCATAGGTGACTTTGCCCCCGCCATGCCGGGGCAGCAGTGCGTCCAGCCCTTCGGCGTTAAAGCGGCGGACCAAACGCGCCACGGCGTCATTGTCCCGCCGCCCGACAGACCGGGCGGCGGCAGAAAACGACGCGCCCGCGGCCACCGCCAGCAGGAGGGTTGCCCGGATGACGCTCACCATGGGGGCGCTTGGGGCTCGGGTCACGGTCAACAGGACGACGCGTTCCTCGTCGGTGAGGGCGCGGAGTGGGTGATGAGGTTTGGCCATAGATCCCTCCGAATGCCGTGCGGGGGAACAGCGGGAGATGGTGAGTATCAGTATACCCAAGTCACACAAAAACTACCGTTGCACGTGACAAGTGACCCACTAGAGTACTTAGCACAGTTTGGTAATCAGTCAGTGTTTTCTTATGCGGGTGCCCAAGCCCGGCTTCCCCAGGTATGCGGCCAGCGTGCAACAAAGCGTTATGCCTCATCCAAGCGCGACACGCCCGGCGGCAGGTCGCGCAGCGTACCGTCCACATTGACGGTGACGGGGAGGGCACTCGGGTTGTAGGCACTGCGTTTGTCGGCGGCGATGACCAGGCGTTGGCGCGCGTCTTCGTAGTCGAAGAGTGCGATGTTGGTGCAATACCAGACGTCGGGCTTGTGCGCCAGGTGGGCGAAGAGCGGTTCGAGGAGTTCACGCTTTTTCGCAAATTCGTAGCTATGGCCCCAGACGTAGAAGACGCCGTTGCCGCGAGCGTAGAAGGCCTCCCAGCGCGCGGGCAGCGGTGTGGGGGTCTCGTGCAGGGCGTGCATCGTGGAGGCCCAGGCGAGTGGTTCGGCGGGGGGGAAGCTCGTGACCTCCGCGCCGGTGGTGCGGCTGTAGACGATGCCCAACATGCGCAAGACGTCGATGACGCGCGCGTTATACGTGCCATAGGGATAGGCCATGCCGCGCACCGGGTAGCCCACCAACGCTTCCAGCGCCCGGCGGTCTCCCAGCACCTCATCGGCGATCTGCAACGGGTCGAGGCGCTCCAAATTGGGGTGGTTGACGGTGTGCACGGCCACCTCGTGCCCGGCGAAGAGCGTGGCCACCTCTGCGGCGTCCAGGTACCCGTCCGCCATATCGGACGGCGGCGTTCCCGTGCCACGGAGCTTCGCCGAGTTGAGGTTGAAGGTGCCCTTCAGCCCCAGCCGGTTCAGCACTTCCACGACCCAGCGGTCGTAGACGCGCCCGTCGTCCCAACTGGTGGTGACGGCAATGCGCTTGCCCGCGGGAAATGCCGGGATTTCGATACGTGTGGGTGTCGTAGCCATAACTCTGCTATTTCGCGAAAAAACAAACGCTTCCTCTTGCCACAAGCGTTCACCAGGAAATAATTCGTCGCGCGTTTTCCACAACGTGGTGTTGCCGTGCGTGCGTCTCGCAGGGTAAGATAACCGCACGAATACCGAGGAGGGATGGCTATGCGACGCAGCGAGAAAGAGATCACCGATGCGGCGGAGATTGCCGCGGTGTTGCAGCGCGCGCCGGTGTGCCGGGTGGCGATGTGCGACGGGGCGCGGCCCTATGTCGTACCCATGTGCTTCGGCGTGGAGGACCGCGTGCTCTACTTCCACGCGGCGACGGAGGGGCTCAAGCTGGACATTCTGCGCGCCAATCCATGGGTGTGTATCGAGTGCGACCTCGATGTCGCGGTGCTGCCCGCCGAGCAGTCGTGCGGCATCGGCATGCGCTACCGCAGTGTCATCGGCCATGGCCGCGCCGTCTTCCTTGACGACCCGGCGGCGAAGCGCCACGCCCTCGCCGCCATCGTGCGCCACTACGCCGACCACGTGACGGAGATGCCCGACGCGGCGCTGCTCCGCACGACGGTCTTTCAGGTCGAGTTGGAGAGCGTGACGGGGAAACAGGGCGGGTTTTGAGCAAAAGCCCCTCCCCCAAATTTGGGGGAGGGGCTGGGGAGAGGGCGCGCGGACGAAACTGCTCGTCGCGTTACGCCTTCTTCGCCGGGCCCGTGCCCGGGGGAAGGTCATGCTGCGTGGCGATGAGGTCGGTCAGCATGCCGTTCTGCCCATCGGGAATGAGGGTCAGGCGGGCGGGGCCGGCGAGGATCTGTTGCGTTTCCAGGATGTCGAACATCGCCTTGCCGACTTCCGCGTTTTGCGCAATTTCCGCCAGCGCCTTGCCGATGACGGCGGGACGCACGGTGGCGGCTTTGGCGAAGGCCACGGCGGCGTTGCGTTCGGCGGTGCTGGTGATGATGTTCACCTGGTTCGCGCCGTCCTGCTTGATGGCCGAGGTCACCTGGCGCAGACGGTTCACCACCTTGCTCTCGATCTGCCGAATCATCTCCGCGTCGCGGAAGTGCACTTTGCGGATGTAAACGGAGCCGAGCATGTAGCCCCATTCATTGGAGAGCGGGCTCACTTCCTCGCGCACCGTCTGGCTCATGGCATGCCGGTCGATGAGCATGTGCGCGAGCGGCAGGTTACTGAGACAGCGCATGGTGGAGCTGCTCACGTTGGCGGAGAGCGAGCCGCGCGGGTCGGTATTTTTGAAGAGGAACGACACGGGATCGCTCACGTACATCTCGTACCAGATACCGATGCCCATGGGCGCGCCTTCTTCCGAGTTCACCGGCTGGCTGCGCAGGTATTCCTGGTCCAGGCGCAGATCGATGACATAACAGCGTCCGATCCAGTTGATGATGAGCGCGTAGGGGCCCATCTTTGTCCACAGGCTGTAGAGGCCGGGCTCATCCAGAATGGCGACGACCTTGCCGAAGAGCACATACACGCGCGCCGTGCGCTCCTCGACGATGGCATACACACCGAGCAGACGGGCGATGCCGCCCAAAATGGGCATGACCATGAAGGCGGCGATGAAGGCAATCACCGTGACGACGAATACGGAGGGCTGTCCCATCATTTCACCTCCCGGATGATGCGTTCCGCCTTGCCGAGCAGCGCGAGCCGGACGTTGCGCAGGTAGAGCGGCAACGCTTCGGCGCCGTCTTGCGAGAGCAGCGTGAGTTGCGCCGCCAATTGTTTCAACGGCTCCACTTCCGCTTGCGCCTTCAGCGTCTCGATCTCCACCGCGCGTTTCGACTGCACGATCTTCTGATCGGCCGACGCTTGCGCCAGGCTGATATCGGAGGACACCTGGTTATGTGCGGTATTGATCGCCGCCAGCGCCGATTCGACCTCCACCGGGGGATCGATGCCGGTGATGAGCGAGGCGTCGAGCACCAGGCCGTAGCGCGCTGACGAGGAGAGGCACTCCTGGTCCATATGCTCGTTCAAGTCGCGCAGGTTTTTGCGCAGGTCATTAATGGAGATGCCTTCCACCAGCGCCATGTCCGGGCGGTCGTTGGGCACTTCCATGCCCGGCGCGGGCTTGGGCGCTTCAAAGTTGGCGATGCGCTCGCGCAGGATGGAGACGAAATAACCCATGACATGCGCGATGGGGTTCTTTACGCCGAAGATGTAGGCGTAGAGGTTGCGCTCGGCCACGCGGTAGCGAATCTGTCCGGTGAGCCCGGTATTGAGCTGGTCTTTCGTCACCGCCTCCAGCAGCGTGCCGTTGTTATTGGCGGAGGGCAACTGCGGGTCGAAGGCCATGTTGATGGTCTCCGTTGCCACGGAAATTTTGTAAATGCGCTCCCACGGCCACTTGAAATAGGGGCCGCCGGGCATGATCACGCGCACCTGCGGATAGGCATAGCGCGCCTTCTCGTCATCGCGCAGCGACTCGGCGATGGGGTCTTGCAGCGTGGTGGCATTCCCCACGCGTTGCGCACGTCCAAAGCTTGTCTTCACCGCGCGCTGGTTCTGGTCTACCGTGTAGAACCCGGCGAGCACGCATTTGACCGCGAACCAGGCGAGAAATCCGTAGAAAATACCGGTCAGGATTTCTGGATCCATAGAGCCTCCTTTACTACGATTGTTGTGAGCGTCATAGCTCACTACTTCGCCCGCCGGGCGGAGATGTCCTTTGCGTCATAGGCACAAAGCGCGTGCCGTGTGCTACTGTGATAGTGTGCCCAGTCTGCGAATCGTCGTCGGTTTGGAAGCCCAGAGCCGGGTGTTCCGCTTGCGCGATGGGGGAAAACCGGGGATAGCCGGGCTATCCCCGGCAGTATATAACGGCCTGCGCATAATTTCAGGCAGAGGAGAGAACCGGCATGAATATCGGGGTGCCATGCGAAGTGAAAAATCGTGAAAACCGCGTGGGGTGTACGCCGGGCGGCGTCGATACGCTCGTGCGCAACGGGCATGCCGTCTACGTCGAACGCGGGGCGGGGGTCGGCAGTGGTTTCTCCGATGCAGAATTCGCCGCGGCAGGCGCGGTGATGGCGCCGTCGGCCGAAGGGGCGTGGGCACAGGAGCTGGTGATCAAGGTGAAAGAGCCTGTCGCGGCTGAGTATCGCTTCTTGCGCCCAGATCTCGTGCTCTTCACCTTCTTGCATCTTGCCGCCGACCCCGCCTTAACGCACGCGTTGCTGCAGAGTCACACCACGGGCATGGCGTATGAGACCGTGCGTGTCGGTGAGCATCTCCCGCTGTTGGAGCCGATGAGCGAAATTGCCGGGCGCATGAGCGCTATCGTGGGCGCATACTATTTGAGTAGCGTGCACCAAGGCGCCGGCGTGCTGCTGAGTGGCGTGCCGGGGGTGTTGCCCGGACACGTGTTGGTGCTTGGGGGAGGCACGGCCGGCTACAACGCGAGTCGGATGGCCACCGGCCTTGGCGCAGAGACGACCATCTTTGAAGTGGATGCGGAAAAGATGCGCCATCTCGATATGGCGACGCAGGGGAGTGTGCATACGGTGTTTTCCAATACGCACAATCTCACGGAGAAGTTGTCCACGGCGGATTTGCTCATTGGCGCCGTATTAGTGCGCGGGGCAAAGGCTCCGCGGTTAATCAGCCGCGACATGCTGCGCGTCATGAAGCCGGGGGCGGTCTTTGTCGATATTGCCATCGATCAGGGGGGCTGCGCAGACACCTCGCGCATGACCACCCACGATAATCCGGTCTACCTCAAAGAAGGCGTTCTCCATTACTGCGTCGGGAATATGCCCGGCGCCTATGCGCGAACCGCCACACAGGCGCTGAGCAACGTCACGATTCCCTACGCCGTCACCATCGCAAACCTTGGCATCACGCGGGCGCTGCGTGAACACGCCGACCTGCGCGAAGGCCTGAATACCTGGCATGGTCAGGTGACCTACCCGGCCGTGGCAGCAGCCCACGCGTTGCCGTGCAGTCCGTATCTCCCCGAGGAGGGCTAGCAGCGCGTGGGCACAGTCGCTTAGCCACGCGTCAGCTCAATGGATAACACGCGTTTCCGCTCGTCGTAGGACCAGGTGAGGGTGACGTGGTCGCCGACCTTCAGCTTCTCGATGGCCGCGAGCACTTCTTTGTCCAGGCCGCCGCCTTCACTGGGCATTTTGCCGATCCAGCGCGGGGTGTAGCGTTCGGTGAGGCCGTCTTTGCCATCCGCCTTCACTTCCACCCACGCTTTTTCCTTCGCCGTCACCACGCCGTTGACCACGCCGGTCTTCTCCGTGGGTTCCACCATGGTGATGGTGACGATGCGTGGGTGCTCGAGCAGTTGCCAGGTGAGCGTGACGCGATTGGGCACGCGCAGCTTTTTGATCGTCTCCAGCATGGCTTTGTCAAAGCCGCCTTCACGATAAAACGCCAGATAGCGCACCGCATCCTTTGCGCCGTCGGCTTTCACCTCCACCCAGTTCGCCCCCTTGGCGGTGAGAATACCGGCGACCGTACCGGCCGTCGGCGCGGCGTCTTCCGCATGCACGGCCAGCGCCGCCAGCAGGCAGAGCAGTAACAAACCTGGAAGCACACGTAACATAGAGTCCTCCTACCGGAAAGGTTGCACGGCAGCAATTACCGTATAGATAGTATATACGCTTTGCCGACGAGCGGGTTGCACTCCTTGGTATATATTTCGTGCGGTGTACTGTGGAATTTGCCATGCGCATGCCTCATCAGGCAGCAGTGGAAAACCGGAAAGTAAGAGGTCACACACCAGACATGGCGAATGAGAGCAACAACGTGCGACTACTCCCGATAGGGAGCCGGAAGGAATAGGCCGGATGCGATTGCGATGCCTACTGATCTCGTCCCTACTCGTGCTGACGTGCTGTGCCTGGGGCGCTGGAGTGGCCGCGGGGAGTACGGCTACTGCTGCTCCCACACCGCTCGCCAACCCCGACAACAACGATGTTGACGCTCTGCGGGCAACGCTCACGGCGATCATGGAGACCACCGGACCGCAGCGACTGGAAGCGCTCCTTACCGCGTTACAAGACCAAAATCCTGCCATAGTCCAGTTTGCCGTGAAGAGACTCATCGCAAACCCTGACCCGAGCATCGAAGCACGATTGCAAGCGCTCTTGCAGCAGCCCAATGCGAAGCTGCGCATCCAGGTGATGGATTTGCTGTACAACGTCGGAGGATCATCCTCCGCTGTCGCACTCGTGCCGTTGCTGCGTGATCCGCAAGCCGAGGTCGCCAATGCCGCGCAGGAGATCCTGCGACGGATGAATGATGGCGCGGCGGTGCGAGCCTTGCTACACGAAGCGCAGGATCCGACATCGCCTGCCCGCATCAAAGCGATTTATCTGTTGGGCGATCTGGGCGATGCCCGTGCCGTGCCTCCGCTCATCGCTGCGCTACATGATAAGGATGCCCAGGTGGTGGCAAAGGCAGAGACTGCTTTGGCCGGTTTCTCGGATTCACGCACCGTGCCTGCGCTCATTGCGGCGGCACAGCGCACTGACTATGATGCCATCAAGGCGCTAGGATGGAAAACCGACCCTCACGCAATGGAAACCCTGTACACGATCAGCCAGGAAGCAGATCCGCTATTCGCGGCGTGCGCCATGCAAGCGCTCGGGCGGATGAAAGATCCCCGTGCCGTGGTCCCGCTGCTGGCCATGTTGGCGGGTCGCGACCCTGGGGACCGCGCGTGGGCGGCGCAGGTGTTAGGCAATTATCCGGAGGAGCGCGTGGTGACGGCGTTACTGGCGACGTTGCACGACCCAAGCCTGGATGAGTCAACCATCCAATGGAGTTTGACGTCCCTGGGCGAGATCGGTGACGCGCGTGGCGTGCCCGCGCTGCTGGTGGCGCTCAGTGACCTGCAGTGTTCCGAGTGGCGACGCTATACCGCCGCCAAGGCGCTCGGCGTGCTGCGTTCGAAACAGGCGGCACTGGCGCCGGCCGATGCTGCGATTGATGGGCTGCTCGCTGCGCTGCGCGATCCATCGACTCATGTGACGGGAGCGGCTGTGGATGCCCTGGCCGCCTTTCCGGAACCGCACGCCGTGGATGGCTTGCTTGCCCTGTTGCACGATCCTGTGGATGCTGTCCGGTCGCGCGCGGCGCATTCCCTGTTTTTACGCAGCGAACCACGCCTCTTGGATACCGTGCTGACGATTTTGCCGCAAGATGAGACGTATAGCAGCTGTGGATGCGGTTTGGGCGCGCTGGGCCACTTCGATGATCCACGCGCACGAGACACCGTCTTACAGGCGCTCAAGGTCGCGGCGTCCACTGATACCTCCGTAGACTTTCCCACCAAGGCCGCCATCACGCTGCATGACCCACGCGCTATTACCGACCTCACGGCCATCGCCGTGCAGAATCCCAGGTGGGTGGCACGGCGCAATGCGGTGACCGCGCTCGGCAACATGCCCGCAGACACTGCCGCTCGTGTCATCTCCACGCTGATAACCGCGCTGCGTGATCGCCGTTGGTTGGTGCGCGAGGCTGCCGGCAACGCCTTGCAATCTCTGCACGATGCCACCGCCGTTGCGCCACTACTCGCCGTGCTGACGAATGAAGACGAAGATCGTCGTGTCCGCCGCGCTGCCATCGGCGCGCTGGCTAAGTGCGCCGATGGCCGGGCTGTCGCCACCCTCGTCGCCACGTTAAGTGACGAAAGCGAAAAGACTCGCGCCAGCGCGACCACCGCGCTCACCACTATTACCGGACAGCCATTCGCTGCGGATATCA
Source organism: Armatimonadota bacterium (assembly GCA_036504255.1). GTDB lineage: Bacteria > Armatimonadota > Hebobacteria > CAIYQO01 > CAIYQO01 > DASXVL01. The sequence goes on from DASXVL010000555.1 coordinate 9,124, forward strand.
GCGCCTGGAGAGCCTGGTGGAAGACACAGCCGCACCCGGTAGTCCAGCCATGAGGCGATACCGGCGGATGACGCCATGACCGCCACATCGATTCCTTATATCCCCCCCTTGCCGCTAGGCAGGTGACAACCCTTGGTCTATTTTGCGTGCAAGCAGGCCTTGACGGAGAAAAAACAGAGGCATACTATTCCCGATAAAGCCACCGAACAGTATTTGCCTGTATCTGGAGGTCACCCATGTTCAACCGCCTGCTGTGCTTCTCGTTCCTTTGCGTGTGCGCTATGCTCGCCGCTTTCGCCGCACCCACGGCGACGACACCGACTTTCCCCGTGCCGAAAGATGGCCTGGTCATCTGGCTGGACGCGTCCGACACCGCGACGTTGACCTTGCAGGGCACATCCGTCAGCGCCTGGAAGGATAAAAGTGGCAGCGGCATCACTGCCGCGCAGACTGACGCAACCCTCTGCCCGCAACTGATAAAGAATGCGCTGAATACGCAAGCGGCAGTCCGCTTCAATGGTACCACCCAGTACCTGGACCTGGGGAACAAAGGGGAACTCGCCCAGGAGTACACCATCATCGCCGTACTGCAAGCCACGCAACTCGCGCAGCAAGAAGCCTATTTCACCAACCGTCAGTTCTTCTATGAGGGCGAGAGCTCTCCGCTCTATCTGGGCTTCACACAAAATCAGCCCTTCGCCTATTACAACACCGCTTCGACGTCTTTCGTGCTCGGGAAAGACAGCGGCATCAGCGCGAACGTGCCCTTCCTGCAGACGCTGCAGGCCAGCGCCAAAACGAAGACCGTTACCTTCTTCGTCAACGGCGGGCGCGTCAACGAGACGAAGGATATTACCAATCTGGCGACCAGAGTCTTGGGCGGCTACCTCGGATTTGACGCGGAAACGAAAGACCACTTCGGCGGCGACCTGGCGGAATTCATCGTCTACACCCGCCTGCTCACCGACGCTGAGCGCAAACAAGTGGAAGGGTATCTGCTGAAGAAATACGGCCTCACCGCCGCCCCGGCGAATTAGCCTGGAGTGGCCGCCGTTGCTGGACACAAGAGGGGACGGCCGGGCGATGGCCCAATACGCCAAGGCAAAGCCCTCGTCCATGTCTGGAGACATCATGGGGCTGACCGGCCTTGCCACCCGGCAGTACCAGCAGCACCGTGTGGAAGGAAGGCCTGCCCGCAGGGCAGAAAGCCCCGCTTCCTTCTACAATAGCGACACGATACCGGTGGAGCGCCGCTCGCACGGAAACAGTCCCCCACCGGCCCTCTCCTCGGTGTAGCGCGCGCCCGCTGTGGCGCGCTTGTTTCGCCCGCCGATCCGTGCGGCGAGA
>DASXVL010000556.1:0-5491 GCA_036504255.1 Armatimonadota bacterium
AGGTCTCTTCTTTTCCGGGGCGTCCCTCGATATCCGGGTGGCGGTGCTCGGGACAAATCTGTCCCGCAAAGAGGGCGAGCTCTTTGGCGCAGACGCGCTCCGTGTTGACGTAGACCACGATCTCCAGGCCGATGCGTTCCAGATCATTCAGCCCGAAATCGGCGACTTCGATGCCCGCGCGTTCGGCTGGCGTGAGTATGATGCCCACCTGCGCGAAAAGCGCGGCGGCGCGCTCTTGTGCGTGCGTAAATTCGTGACGAGAGAGCATATTGCAGTTCCTTTCGCTGCTAGGACTAATTAGGCGGTGGCGTGAACCGCTTGCGTGAATTCCTCGATCGCCTGCAGACCATCCAACACGCCGATCTCCAGGCGGTAGGCGCGTACCTCGCCCGGCTGTAAGACCGGCAGGGTACCCCGCTCGCGCTCGGCGCAGCGCCCTTCCACCTGGCAGTTCGCCGGCTCCAGCCCGAGCACATAGGTGCCATGGCCCATCTGTTTCCACTGAATAAAGTTCGGCAGCGTTTTCTTATGGTACTTGATAAACACGCCGAGCCCACCATCCAGCGCTGGATTCACCAGCGCCACGCGCACATCGCCCGCGGTATCGGTCTCCATCTCGTGATAGAAGACCTGCTCGGCATAGCCCGGTGTGGGCGGTTGGAATGTCGCGGCGGTAGCCAGCCCCTCCGCCGCCGCGGCATCGCGCGGGGTCACCGTGCGGCTGGGGGTGACGAGTTGGGCATCCGGGCTGAGCACGGGGAAGCCAAGGTTACAGTGATAGAGCAGCATGTGCGGCGTCGCTTCGCCGCCAAGATTTTCCACGGTATCCTCGATGAGTATCGTATTACCGCCCAGGCGCGCGGAGAGTTGGCGCGTGAGGCGGAGCGAATTGCCGAACATGACACCCTCGGTTACCGCCCCCTTCAGATACATCCAGTACTCGTTGCCGACCCATTCGCCCCAGTAGCCGAGTTCCTCCATCGGCAGATGGCCGATGCGTCCGTGCAGCCCGAATTCCTCACCCTGCTCCATACAGGGTGAGCCGACGTTGCGCAGTCCGCACGTGGTGAGCAATCCGCCGGGAAAGGAGTGCAGGAAGCCCACGCCATGGGGGTCGTAATAGGCGGGGTGCGCCTGGCCGAGCGCGGAATGGAAGCTGAGCGAGCGACCGCGGAAGGTGGCGCGGGTAAGGTCGAGCGCACGGTCAGCCAGCGCGGTGATTTCAAAGCCGGTTCCGGTAATGAGGTCGAAGCCACGGACGCCCCGTTCGCGGCCGGCGGCCAGCTCAAACGGGCGAATGCCGCCGACTTGCGCGAGGTTGCCGGTGTACCCCTGGAGGTCATGGCGCGAATACTTCTGCCCAAACAGTGTAGCCATACGAATGCCCCTATCGTGCAGTGTTATGCTGGTTGGTTCGTCGTATTTAGTGCGAACCCCTGCCGGATATGCGTGGCTTCTGTCATGTCAGGCGCCGGTGCGGGCACTGCACGCTACAGCGGCAGATCATTGTTCGGAGTGATGGTGGTGTCAATGTTGGCCTGGTAGACAAGCAGGCGCTGGACCGTGCCGACTTGCGTTTCGCCGGTGAGTGCGGCCCGTGCGAAGATCCGCATGTTCGCCTGTAGGTTGCGCATGGACAACAATTGCTGCTGGATAAGCCCCTGATTGGCCGGGTTGTCAACACGTACACTCTGCCCATTCACCGTGACGACGAGGGGGTTGGCGCTGGTTACTTCCCCGTTCAGATCATAAAAACCGCGCTGCACGCCACGGACGCTGGCCAAGGGGCGGTAGCCGGCCTGATTGCGCCGAAAAATCTGCAGGGCATCTTTCGCCAGGGTGACGGCGCCGGGCAGGCTGCCATTGGCGGGTGGCGTGTCGGTACTGACCAGCAGGCGCAGTAACGTGCCGGTGGTGACCTGGCTCAGTGGGGTGCGCGTGACCCCAATTAACGGGGTTGCGGTGGAGAGCGTTATCTCGGTAGCGCGCCAGTGGCGGAATTCCTCGACTTTGCGGCGGAGACGACTGACTAAATCAGCGGTACGCTGGCGTACCGCAGTGGCGCGATCCGTATGGCCTTCCTGCATGAGTCTGACGGCATTGGCGTTGGCCTGCGCTTCGATTTGATCGGCTTGGTCCGCCAGCGTGGCGGCTTGTTGGGCCATCTCCGCCGGCATCTTGCCGGGGGCGTTACCATTCGTAACGTGCAAAAGCAGTTCTACGCGCAGGAGATTGTGTGTGGCATCGATGGCGATGATGCGCCCAGGGATCGTCTCCGCCGCGCGTTGGGCGATGGCAGGGACGATGGCGGTGGCCAACAGCAGGCAGATATAGGCGATAGAGCGTAAAACCGGTGTCATCGTCGTGTCCTAGCACAAATAAAGATTCGCTATGCCATTCGCCACCAAAGCGTGCGTTTCCTTCCCATCAGGTCTGCGGGGGCAATTCCTTCAGTTCCGCATGGTTCTCATTGTTATTGGGGGCCACCATGATATGGAGGACCGCCTGAATCTCAAAAGTCGCATTGAGTTGGACGCGGGAGAAGACACGCCACCCCGGCTGCAACTCCGCACACGTCAGACGTTTTTGCTTAAGAAAGACGCGATGCGCCGGGTTGTCGATTTGGATATGGTTGCCGTTTACATCGAGGACCAGCGGGTCGGCGGTGACGACGGTTCCCGTCAGCGTATAAAATGTTTTCCCGGTCCCTTTGACCACAGGGAACTGCCGAAACGGTGGCGCGGTCGTTTTGCCGGCTTCCGTCGGATCGCTGTTAAGCGTCACCGTGGTCGGTAAGGTCGTACTATCGGCCACGGTACCCTCGACACTGACCATCATCATCAAGCGCGTGCCGACGGGCACTTGCGCCAGCGTGAGACGATCGTTGCCAAAGATGGGCGTGGTGGCCGTCACGACGCGCTCCGTCAGTCGCCAGCGCCGACATTGCTCAACTTGTTGGCGCACTTGCGCTGCGCGCTTCATGCGATCTTGTTGCTCGGCACGCGTTCGTTTGGCGCGTTCCGTGGCTCCTGCTTGCTCAAGCGACGTCGCACGTTCTTCCATTTGAGCCACTTGAGCGTCCAGTTGTGCTGCCTGGTCTGCGAGGGTCGTCGCCTGTTGCGCCATGTCATCGGGCATCTTTCCCGGCGCATCCGGGTTGTCCACCTGGATAAGATAGCCGACGGTGAATTCTCCCTTGGCCACATCGACCGTGAGAATTTTCCCGGTGACGGATTTGGCCATGGCGGGATCCTGCCGCTGTGCCAGTACGGGCATGGCGGTGAGACACACCAGCAGCAGACCTATCCACCATACGAGTTGTAACTTCATTATCATATCCTCATCACGAGGCGGGGCCATCCGTGTTCAGCGTTTCCTGCGCCAATTGTTCCAGCGCTTTACCAGAGGCGAGCAAGGCATCCGGTGTCGGGATAATGTCATAGGCAGCTTTGTACGCGGTATAGGCGGTTTCATAGTCACCAGCAGCGTTGGCGGCTTTCCCTGCGGCATACAATGCGTCTGCGGTACGCGAGGTATTGTCGGCGATCGCCGGTGGTGTCACCACGGCTGGTTTTGCCGTCTGGGTTGCGCCGCCATTATCGTCGAGCGTCATCGCAGGGGTAATCCACCGCGGTGACGGCTGTTCGATAATCTGCTTTGGCGTGGCGACTGTCACCGGCGTCGGCGTATTGACGATAGGTGATGGCGCGGGCACGACGACAGCGTATTCGTTCGCGACGGTCGGGCTCGCCGGTAGATTCCATGGCAGCGGCAGGCGCGCGATAGTGAACACAAGTACCACGGCCGCGGCGGCGGTCGCGAAGGACCCGGTGGCCCAGGCGAACGAGGACCAACGGAAGCCACGTGGCGCCGGCCGTACGCCGGAGGCAAGCACTTTGCGCATAATGCGGTCAGTGCGTCCGGGCGCTTCACGTAGCGCGGGATCGTCCGCCAGCGTCTCCCGCAACAGGGCGGAGAGTAGCGGATCCTGCAATGTGTCCATGTCCGGCAATGTGTGTTTCTCTAGCATTTCTCGCCCTCCTCTTCAACGCCAAGCAGCAGGTCTTCACCCAAGGCTGTCATGACGAGGGCCCGTAATTTATGACGTGCGCGGTGCACGCGGCTTTTTGCGCCGGCTAGCCCGCATTCCAGGACTCTGGCGATTTCGTCCAGCGGACGGTCCTCCAGGTAAAACATCAGGACCGCCATGCGCTCTTTCGGCGCCAATTGATTCAAGCATTGCCGCACCGTGTCCTGGCGGGCATGCATAAGCATCTGGTCCTCCGGCAGGGCGGCGCTTGAGGGTACTTCCCGTGCTTCGTCCAACTCTACCGTGGGGCGGGTACTGCGCTTACGCAACGATGATATGCAGAGATTATTCGCCACGCGCAACAGCCAGTGTACTACGGAGGGATCGGCACGTAAGGAGCCCAAGTGCTGGAAGGCGCGTACGAAGGTCTCCGCGCTCAGGTCCTCTGCTTCAGCACTGTTGCTCACCAGGCGGTAACAATGCGCGAAAACGCGCTGCTGATGCAATCGCACCAGCGATTCAAAGGCAAGCATATCGCCTCGCTGCGCCCGAGCAAGGAGTCGGCCTTCCTCCGAGTCTACCACCGTCATTCATCCTCTCCTAACCTATTATACGCTGAGGAGGTGGATTCGTTGCAAACTGTCGAAAAATATCGTATCCCGCGGAGGTGATCTTGTCAGGTGCGGCCAAAACCTGTTAGTCTTAATTACAGCTTATGAAGTGCCGGCCATCGCGCCTCGTCGTGATTCGCTGCGCCGCGTAGACGGTGCGGCAGCGGCGGTATTTCAAATCGTGAAGGAGTTCCTTATGGCTTTGCGTGGACAGATTCATTGCTACGGCGATCACATCGATACCGATATTATCATCGCGGCGCGCTATCTCAATACGACAGACCCCGCTGAGTTGGCGAAATATTGTATGGAAGACGCCGGTGATAACTTCGTTGCGCGCGTGCAACCAGGAGACTTCATTGTGGCGGGGGAGAATTTTGGCTGCGGCAGCTCGCGTGAGCATGCGCCCATTGCCATCAAGGCCTGCGGCGTGTCCGCCGTGATCGCCAAAAGCTTCGCGCGCATCTTTTTTCGCAATGCCATTAACGTGGGACTGCCGATTCTGGAATCTCCCGAGGCCTCGGGCGATGCGCGTCCAGGCGATGAGTTGGAAGTGGAGCTGGAAAGCGGAACGATCCGGAATCTGACACAGGGCAAAACCTACAAGGCGGAGCCGTTCCCAGAGTTTCTCCGCGAGATCATCGATGCCGGTGGACTGGTGCCGTTCGTAGCCGCGCAAGCGGACAAAAAATAACGCACGCCTCTCGCGTCTGCATTTTGTCTATCGCTCCGGATGCCGGGGCGATAGACGTTTTTTTGTGTCAGGGATACCAAAAAGGCTAAAGTCCCGGAGGTATACCCCCGGGACTGTGCCGTGTACAATACGGACAGAAGATTAACGGCCCAACGC
>DASXVL010000557.1:0-2344 GCA_036504255.1 Armatimonadota bacterium
CTTCGCGATAATCCTGCAGCGTTCGCGCCACCTCGGTCACGATGGCTGTGGCTTCGCCCAATGACTTGGCATACTCCTCGAACTGCTTATCGAAACGGGCCAGATTGGCAATGGCGCGCGTGGCCTGTGCAATCTGGTCGAGCGCAGCCGACTGGTCGCGCGAGGATTCATACAGCACGTTGTAGGCTTCATCGGCATACATCGCCAGCGTCTCGGCATTGGCGAGGCGGGTGTGTTCTTCGGCCAGCGTCGTTTCTTCATTGGGCTTGAGCTTCGCCGAACGAATCTCTTCGAGTTGAAACTTGAGCATGTCGACGCGGCGCGCCCTTTCGCGCGAGCTGTCGATGAGCTGTTGTATTTCCCGGCGCGCACCGCGCAACTCGGCGACTTTATCCGACACGCTCGTGCGCAGGTCCCACAAGCCGGCGTACCGATCCAGCAGGTTCACGTGTTCCTTCACGCGCAGCAGCGACAGATGTTCGCTCTGCCCGTGCACGTCCACCAGCAGTTCGCCCAGTTCGCGCAGTACGTTCTGGCCGACGGCGCGCCCATTCACGCGGCACAATGACCTGCCGTTCAGGCGCACTTCCCGCCCCAGCAGAAGTTGACCGGGTTCGTCCGATTCGAGGCCCATCTCGCTCAGGAGCGTCTCCACGTCGCGGCGGATGGCATCGTCAAGCTGGAACACCCCTTCAATCAAGGCGCGCTCCGCACCGGCGCGCACGAATCCCGGGTCGGCCTTGTCGCCAAGGAGCAGTGAAACCGAATCGACGATGATGCTCTTCCCGGCGCCGGTTTCACCGGTGACGACGTTGAACCCATTCGCAAACTCGATGTTCAGCGAGTCAATAATCGCGAAATCGCGCACGCGCAACTCAGTCAGCATAAGCCATCCGCTGGGTGATTATCTCCGCTGCAAAACACTTTCCTGATTACCATTCCGGTTCGTGCCAGGTTTTTTGACAATCTGGCGGCAGTTCAACTGCCGCCCGAACAAACGACACACATCATTGGTTCCAGCCGAAGCTGTACTTCGGCCGAATAAACGACACACAACTTTGGTTCAGGCCGAAGTTGTACTTCGGCCGAATAAACGACACACAACTTTGGTTCAGGCCGAAGTTGTACTTCGGCCGAACTGTAGACTATTAGAACGTTTATTCTACTCTGTCTGCCACCGTTCTACTGTTTCTGGCAGCCAGGACAGTAGTAGATGCTTCCGCCGAGGAAGGCTTCTTTTACGATTCGCGAGCCGCATACGGGACATGGCGTGCCCGCTGTGTTTTTGCTGAGAATCGTCCGGTAGCCGCCGGATTCGCCATATAAATCGCGCTCCGTGTCCCGCCCGCCAAGCCGCGCCATCTCGGGCAGAACGGTCTTGACGGCGGCGAACATGGCATCGATTTCGGAAGATGTAAACGTCCTCATCTGGCGTCTGGGATGGACTCGCGCCGTCCACAGGATATCCTGCAGGACACCGTTGCCCAAGCCTGGGATGCGCTGCTCGGTAGCCAGGAATGCTTTAGCCGACAGGCTATCGGTGCCGGCATCAAAAAGCCGATCGAACCAGGTGCGATCGAACGCGGCCGATAGTGGCGACGGCTTCTGTTTCGAGGTTGTGTAATCGGGCAAGCCGCCAGTTTGCCCAACCTTAAAACATTGGATGCCGCCCCACATCTGCACGGTTGCGCTCAGCGCCGCGCCGTCAGTAAACTCCAGCAGCAACTGGTGTTTGGCCGGCAACTTGTCGCCTTGGGCGTGAAAGCGCAACGGTGTGCTGATGACCAATAGTCTATCGTCCGCTTCGATCTCGACGTGATTGGCGCTGGACGTCGCCTTGCCAATAGTTTTGCCTGCCAACAACCCGCCATACGTAGCCGGGTCGCCGTTGTACCACGCGAACTTGTGCGGCGAGTGGTTGGCAATTGCCTTATGAATGTGTTTACCTGTCAATGTCTGATTGATTTGAGACGCCAATACTGCAGCTTCGGGTAGTTCTATCATGGGATAACCCTCTGATTGAATTATGCGACGATCTGGCGCAGGCGGTTCGTGAAGAGGTGCACGCTGAGGATGACAATCAGGCAGCCCGACCCGCCCACCAGCACGGCCGTAGGCGCGCCAAAGGTCTGCGCGAGCCAGCCGACGAGCAGGCTGCCAAACGGCGCAACGCCGTTTTGCGCCCAGAAGTAAGTGCTGATGACGCGCCCGCGCAGATGGTTCGGCACGAGCAGTTGAATCAACGTGTTCGTCATGGCGAGTTGCGTCACGGTGCCCCAGCCCAGCAGCATCATCAGCGGAAGCGCCATGGGCAACGATGTGGAAAAGGACAGGCCCACCAGCG
>DASXVL010000558.1:0-2579 GCA_036504255.1 Armatimonadota bacterium
TGCAGCCAGTCTTCGGGGGTCAGGCCGGTGGCGTCCTCAAGGGCACGCGGAAAGCTTTTTCCCTGTACCAGGTTGTCGAGCAGCTGCGTGAGCGCGCCGGGGTGGGTGTATTCTAACCAGGCGACCATGGAGCGGCTTTGCACGTAGGCGGCGTCGGTCCCGACACCGGTGGCGAAGGCCTTCTCCATCGCGGGCATGGTGAGCAGGCCATTGCGATGTTGCTGGTGAGCCAGCCCGGGAAGATCCTCGCGCGCGACGGGTTGGGCGAGAAAACCGGCGATCCCCTCGTTGAGCCAATCAGGCAAACTCCCCATGTTGCCGCCGAGGCGCTGGGCGAGCAAGGTATGGGTGAGTTCGTGCGCCAACACCGCGCGCACCGGGCCTTCCGTGCCGGTCACATCCAGGCGGATGAGGCCGGAGGGGCGGTAGCTGACGCCCATGAGCGACGGATTGAGGCCGGAATCGCGCATGAACTCCACGCGGCTGGTGTAGGCATAGATGGGGAAGGGGGTGATGCGCCAGAGCCCGAGCGGCCCGACCAGGCGCGCGCATTCCTCGTTGGCCATGGCGCCGATCTGTTGCGCGATTTGCCGCTCGTTGTCATGCGCGAAAACGATGGTGGCGTTCGACTGCACGCCCACCCACTGGCTGGCGGCGAGTGGGAGGAGCGCGCCAATTATGAACAGACACAAGACCAGGCAACGTACCATCATTAGTGAGTATACCCGAAAGCGACGTCATTTGGGCGCGTGTCACGACACCCTTGCCTCACGCTTTTGCGCTGTGCTCTTTTGCGCTGTGCTCTTTTGCGCTGTGCTCTTGACCGACTTGCCAGTTTTCGGGCAAAATAAGAATTACTATCCCAAGTTCTGCTGAACTAGCTGACTATTTATGCAATAGTTCACCGGAAAGTGCCGACGCGTGTTGGCACGATGTAAGCGCTGGAGGTATTGATGGACGCACAAGTGTATGCCGGCCATGTTCCCCTGGAATCCCATGGCTTGTACAATCTCGGACATGTGAATTGGAATATGCACGTTGCCGTGCTGGTGGAAAAAGCGTTGTCCCGCGGTGAAGGTGTCTTGGCCACGAACGGAGCACTCGTGGTGAAAACGGGCAAACGCACCGGCCGGTCACCCAAAGATAAATATATCGTGGAAGATCCCGCGAGTAAGGATAACATCATGTGGGGATCGGTCAATCGCCCGATGCCCCGTCCGCAGTTCGAGTCGTTGAAACAGCGCGTGCTGGCCTACCTGCAAGGGCGCGAAGTGTTCGTCTTCGATGGCTTCGCCGGCGCCGACGAGGAGTACCAGTTACCGATTCGCGTGGTCAATGAATATGCCTGGCACAACCTGTTTGTGCATCAGATGTTCCGCCGCGTGAAGCGCGACGATTTGCTCTACCACAATCCGGAATTCGTGGTGATCTCCGCCCCTGGCTTCCACGCCGTGCCCGAGCGCGACGGCACCACCTCCGAGGCGTTCATTATTGTTGACCTGGAGGAGAAGCTGATTCTCATCGGCGGCACGCAGTATGCCGGCGAGATGAAAAAGTCGATCTTTTCCGTGTTGAACTATCTCTACCCGCAGCGCGGTGTTTTCCCCATGCACTGCTCGGCCAACATCGGCGAATATGGCGATTCCGCCGTGTTCTTCGGCCTGTCCGGCACCGGGAAGACCACGCTCTCCGCGGATCCGAATCGCCGGTTGATCGGTGATGACGAGCATGGCTGGAGCGACAACGGCGTCTTCAATTTCGAGGGCGGCTGTTACGCCAAGGTCATCAACCTGTCGAAGAAGAAAGAGCCGCAGATTTGGGATGCGATTCATTTCGGCTGCGTGTTGGAGAATGTGGTCATCGATCCGGTGCTGCATTCCCCGCATTACGACGACGACACCATCACCGAGAACACGCGCGCCGCGTATCCGGTGGAGTATATCGATAATTGCGTACTGACCGGGGTGGGGTCCCATCCGAAAGTGGTGGTCTTCCTGACCGCCGATGCCTTCGGCGTACTGCCGCCCGTGGCGCGTTTGACGCCGGCGCAGGCGATGTACCACTTCCTCTCCGGCTACACCGCGCGCCTGGCGGGCACGGAAGCCGGCATGGGCAGCGAGCCGGAAGCGACCTTCTCCACCTGCTTTGGCGCGCCGTTCCTGCCGCTGTCCCCGACGGTATACGCGAAGATGCTCGGCGACAAAATCTCCCAGCACAACGTGCCGGTATATCTGGTAAACACCGGGTGGACCGGTGGACCGGCCGGCATCGGCGAGCGATTCGATATCCCAGTGTCACGCGCGGTGGTGAACGCCGCCATCTCCGGCACCATGGGCGACCTGGAGTTCCGCGTCGATCCGCTCTTCGGCTTTGAAGTGCCGGTGAGCTGCCCGGGCGTGCCGACGGAATTGCTTGAACCGCGCAATACCTGGCCGGCCCAAGACAAATACGATGCGCAAGCGCGCGAATTGGCCCGCTTGTTCACTAAGAACTTCGAGAAGTTCAAAGATGTGCCGGAAGAAGTGAAGGCCGCTGGTCCCAAGCTCTAACTGCGGGTCAGTCGGTTATATATTGGCGAG
>DASXVL010000559.1:0-9431 GCA_036504255.1 Armatimonadota bacterium
GGCCCTCGACACCCTGCTCCCCTGGAGCCCCGCGCTGCCAGCCACCTGCCACGTCCCGACACGTCCCACCGCCTAACATCACACCCCCAGCATGCCACACGCTCGCGCGAAGGGCAAGGTGTGTGTGGTTTGACGCTTACAGATATAACGCCGCTGTGGCAGTGTAATGATATACCATAACCTGACCATCAAGGTAATCACGTCCATAACGGCTTCGCCGTATGAGAAATCGTGGGGTCCACTTCAACAGTAACGGATGACAACTAAACAGTGTGATGAACATTATCAGAGATGTATTCGTTGTTAGTACGCTAGACAATTTTTGCGGCATGTTAGGGAATATGGTAAGCAATACACCGATGGCCAATATCCATAAGGGCCCGCTAATAACGAATACAAGTAAGGCTACTAGAATACGCCAGTCTTGTCTTGTGCCTATATTGGGATCAATCAGCTCAAGAAGCTTCCGATTCTCCCTACGTGTTGCCGGTCGGATAACAGGGTTGCCCATGTGCGCTTTCTCCTTGGCAGTATACGGCATACGATAAATCGGAATGTCCAAGGTGAATTAGTGTTTGACCTGCGATATATTTCGTTCCGAACAGTACGCTACCTTCTTTCATTGAAGACTCACCGCAGCGGGAGAATTCCTCGCGGACGGGGAATAATGTAATAAAGGAGTTCCTTGTGCCCTACGAAGTCTCCATCGCCGCCTGCGCCGATTATGATGATGCCCTGGTCCGCTTTGCTGTGCGCGACGCGTTAGCGCCGCTCGGCGGACTCGAACGTTTTGTGCAGCCAGGGCAGCGCGTGCTTATCAAGTTGAACCTGCTCTCCGCCTGTGCTCCTGAACGCGCGGTCACCACCCACCCGGCGTTGGTGAAAGCGGTGGTGCAGCTCGTGCAGGAACTCGGGGGATTGCCGGTGATCGGGGACTCGCCCGGTGGTCTGAACACCCCCACCGCCTATCGAGCGGTGCTGGCGGAAACCGGCATGCAAGCGGTCATCGACGAGACCGGCTGCGCGGTGGTGAATTTTGATGACGAGGTGGTGCAGATTAACTCCGCGCAGGCGCGCGTCTTCAAGCAATTCACTGCCGTGCGCGCGCCGCTCGACGCCGACGTGGTCATCTGCCTGCCGAAGGTGAAGACGCATCAGTTCGCCTACTACACCGGCGCGGTGAAGCTGCTCTACGGCTTCCTGCCCGGCTTAACGAAGGCGGAGTACCATCTGCATGCCGGGCGCGACATCGCGAACTTCGCCGAACTGCTGCTCGATATCCACGACACCCTGACGCCAACGCTGACCATCATGGACGCGGTGGTCGGCATGGAGGGCAACGGGCCGACGCACGGCGCGCCGAAACAGATCGGGCTGCTGCTTGCCAGCACCAGTTGCACGGCGCTCGATTATGTGATGTGTGAGATCATCGGACTGCCGCCGATGCGCGTGCCGACGGTCCGTGCGGCGCGGGAACGCGGGGGCGGCCCAGGGACATTGGAAGAGATCACCGTGCACGGCGAACCGCTCGACCACGTACGCCTGCCGGACTTTCAGCAGGCGGAAGCGCTCACGCTCGCCGGGGGCATGCCGACCTGGTTCGCCGATGTCTCCAGTTGGCTCTTCGCCACCCGCCCCATCATCGACAAGCGCACCTGCGTGCACTGTGGGAAATGCGTGAAACACTGCCCACCGCAGGCCATGACCATCAAGCCTGGCGCGTGCCCGACCATCGACGACACCCCATGTCTGCGCTGCTATTGTTGCCAGGAGCTGTGCCCGGTGGGCGCCGTCCGGGTGGGTGCGCCACGCGTGCGTTTTCCGGTGAAGTTAGGAGATTGGCTGGTGCCGTTGCTCGATCGCTTGCGCAAAATCGGACGGCGAGGAAGAAAATAGCCATGCCCGCCTCGCTCGTCGAGGGAGGCGGGCATGGCGTGCTTACGTGGTCTTGCTGCCGCGCACGAGCACGACCCGTCCACTGCGTACCATCTCTTTGATGCCATAGCCGGCAAGCAGGCGTTCCAGGGCATCGATCTTATCACCGTTCCCCGTCGCCTCCAGTATGATTGTCTTGTCACCCAGATCGACGATCTTCGCGCGGAAGATGTCAACGATCTGCATCAGTTCGGCGCGCTGCGCCGATTCCGCCGCATGCACTTTAATGAGCGCCAACTCGCGTGACACCACCTGGTCCTCGGTATGATCCATCACCTTGATGACGTCGATGAGCTTGTAGAGCTGCTTGCTGATCTGCTCCAGCACGCCAGCAGGGCCGTCCACGACGATGGTCATGCGCGAGGTATCCGGATCTTCCGTGGTGCTCACGGCCAGGGAATCGATGTTGAAACCACGCCGCGAGAAGAGCGCGGCGGTACGGGCCAACACGCCCGGCCGGTTCTCGACCAGCACGGAGATCGTGTGTTTCGTCGGCATATCCAGTAATTCAGTTGCCATATCTGTTTCTCCGTTCCGGTTATTCGAGAATCATTTCGGCCACGCTCTTGCCGGCCGGAATCATGGGCAGCACGTTCTCTTCCGCGCCGCAGACAAAGTCGATCAGCACCGGACGATCTGTCACCGTGCGCGCTTGATCGATGGCGGCGCGCATCTGCGCGGGATCCGTCACGCGAATGCCCACCGCGCCATAGGCCTCGGCCAGCTTGACGAAATCAGGGGTACCGACGTCAAGCCCGACCTGCGAGTAGCGCTGCGAGAAGAACATCTTCTGCCACTGGCGCACCATGCCGAGCACACCGTTATTCAGTAGGGCGATGCGGATGGGCAGTTTGTGAATGACCGCGGTGGCCAGTTCCTGACTGTTCATCTGGAAACTGCCGTCGCCGGAGATGCACCAAACTTCGTGATCCGGGTTGCCGAGTTGCGCGCCGATGGCGGCGGGCAGGCCGAAGCCCATGGTGCCCAGCCCGGACGAAGAGACGAAATGGTTGGCGTCTTTCACCAGGTAGTACTGCATCGACCACATCTGGTGCTGCCCAACGTCCGTCGCCACAATGGCGTCGCCGTTGGTCGCTTTCCAAATCTCGTGAATGACCGCCTGCGGTTTCAACGCGCCGTGGTTGCCGCCGCACTGCGTCGAGCCGCATTCCGCCGGGCTATCCAGCGGCCCACACTCGCGCGGGCAGGTGTCGGCAGTATCGGTGCGCCATGTCAGCGGATATTTCTCTTTCCACACGGCAATTTGCGCCGTCCACGCGGCGAGGTCCGGGTACTGTGCGCTCACCGGCGCTAATTCCTGTACCAATTCGGCCAGCACGTGCTTGGCGTCGCCTACCACCGGCACTTCGGTATGCATGACTTTCCCGATTTCCGCCGGGTCCACGTCCACGTGGATAATGCGGGCGTTGGGCGCGAAACGGCTCACATCGCCCGTCACGCGGTCATCGAACCGCGCGCCGACGCAGATGAGCAAATCGCACGCGTCGATAGCATAGTTGGCATAGGCGGTGCCGTGCATGCCGGGCACACCGAGGAACAACGCGTCATTCTCGGGGAACGCGCCTTTGCCCATCAGAGTCACGGTCACCGGAATATTGAGCATGTGCGCTAGCGTGGTGAGCTCTTTGGAAGCGTTGGAGCGCAGAATGCCGCCGCCGACATAGAGCACGGGCCGTTTAGCGGCAAGCATCTCCTCGGCCACGCGGCGAATCATCTTCGTGTTGCCCTTCACCGTCGGGCGGTAGCCGCGCAAGTGGACTTGCACGTCATCCCAGTCAACCTCCAACATACCGGCCGCGACATCGCGCGGCAGGTCGATGAGCACGGGACCGGGACGGCCGGTGCTGGCAATATAAAACGCTTCTTTCACCACACGGGGTACATCCGCCGGATCGCTCACCAGGTAATTGTGCTTGGTGATGGGCATGGTGATGCCGGTGATGTCGGCTTCCTGGAAGGAGTCTTTGCCAATGGCGTAGGTGTTCACCTGCCCGGTGATCACTACCATCGGAATGGAGTCCATGTACGCGGTGGCGATGCCCGTCACCAGATTCGTCGCGCCCGGGCCGGAGGTGCCGATGCACACGCCCACCTTACCGGTGGCACGCGCATAGCCGTCGGCAGCATGCGCCGCGCCTTGCTCATGGCGTACGAGAATGTGGCGAATCGACGCATCATAGAGCGCGTCGTAGAGGGGAAGAAGGACGCCGCCGGGATATCCGAAGACGATATCCACACCCTCACGTTTGAGGGCTTCCAGCAGCGCTTGTGCGCCGGACATCCGCACGGGTGTCCGTGTGGGAGATGTAACCATATGCGATTCCTCCGAGATGTCGCCTCGGTTCGAGCGGTCCGCGTGCAAGCGAAGCGCCCGACGAAGTGTTGCGAATATTGTAGCAGATACGCGCGGCAGATGCAAAACGCCTGGACTGCCGTGGGTTATTTCGGCGCTGAACCCGTGAAATGCAACTGGATATCGAGCGCCTCCGGGGTGTTGCCCGTCCGAATCGGCGGCCCCCAGGTGCCATACCCGCAGGACACGATCAACTGGAATGCTCCCTTGCGCAGATAGCCCCAATCCTGCGCAAAGATGCGCTCGGTGATGAGGTTATTGGGAAACATCTGCCCATGGTGGGTATGACCGGAGAGTTGCAAGTCAGCGCCCTGGCTCTCGCCATCCTCCAGCCCGAACGGCTGATGATCCAGCAAAATGATGGGGTGCGTGCGGTCAACCCCTTGCATTACCTGGGCCAGCGGCAGGCGCGGCCCGCCATTGTAGCGTGAGCGTGAGCGGTCGTCGCGGCCAACGAGGTAGATCTGCTCGGCGACCTTCACCCAACGGTCGCGCAGCACAGTGATGCCGGAATCCGTGTACAGTGTCTCGGCTTCCTCGGCGTTGCCACCAATGTATTCATGGTTGCCGAAGATGGCATAGCTGCCATAACGTGGGTGCAGGCGCTGCAACATCTCCGGCATCTTTTGCTCGATAAACGGCCCGACGTCTTCGTCGATGGTATCCCCGGCAAAGATGACCAGGTCGGGGTTGCGCGCATTGATCTGCTCGATCAGCGTGCGCAAGCGACCGTTATTTACGATGAGACCGAGGTGGATGTCGGAGACCATCACCATATGCAGCTGCTGGATGCTGCCGGCGGTTTTCGGGATGACAATATCATACGAGCGCCAGCGCGGATGGCGCGCATTCCACACGCCGTACACCATAATGCCCGCGACGAGGATCACCACGGCGAGACCGGCGGCAGCGGGAGACAATGCGGCAGGCACGAAATGCAGCCAGTGATTGCATACTCGAACGAGGTCGACGACGAGCAGGAGCCAGAAGAAATAAAACATCGCCCCCAGCCAGTAGGAGCCAAATACCGTCACCGCCGCACTGAACGCACCGGGCATGGCGCGTTCCAACACACGCCCGATCAGGTACGAGAACGCCACGAGGAAGAAGATGACCCAATACAGTTTGGCCGCGCTTGGCGAAAACTGCTTGCCGAACGCCTGCCAGCCGCGGTAGCCAACGTAAAAATTGATGGCGGCAAAGAGTGCGATAAAAATGCCAAAGAAGACGATGAAGCCGAGTTTCATATACGCAGACTCTTCCTGTGCAAGAATGATCCATTCTACCCGATCCCACTGCCACTGCCAATGGACGGCTGTCGCAACGGAGGCCTAACCCGGCTTAGCCGGAACCAATAAGTTACCTTGCTCTCTGCACAACGCTTATCTTCCCGGTAGGTATCTGCGGATGTGGGCCGAGTTAGATTCTTGGTTTTCATACGTTCCTTGTCAGTCATATTCGACACAAGTTGTGTCGAATATGACTGACAAGGAACTACTGTGGCGTCACCGCCCAAAAGACTTTACGGGGCGGCGCTGACCGGTTATTCTTAGAGCACTTGCACTGTAGGAGTAAGCGTGTGAATATTTTGATTGTGGGTGGCGCCGGTTATATCGGTAGTCACATGGTGAAATACTTGCTGGATACCACCGCGCATCGCGTCGTGGTGCTGGATAATTTGTATAAGGGACATGCTGAAGCGGTCCTGGGAGCAAAACTCGTTATCGGTGATTTCGGTGATCGTGATTTCGTGGAGGCGCTCTGCAAAACGCACGAGATTGAGGCGCTCATTCATTTCGGCGCGCACAGCCTGGTTGGCGAATCCGTCACCGACCCGGAAAAATACTACGAGAATAATGTGGTGAAGGGGAAACGCCTCATCGATGGCGCGCTCGCCGCCGGGGTGAAACACGTGATCTTCTCCTCCACCGCCGCGACGTATGGCGAACCGGAGCGCGTGCCCATCCAGGAAGACGACCGCACGCGGCCCACTAACCCGTACGGGCACACCAAGCTGGCGTTCGAGGGGTTGTTGGAGAGCTACCGCGTGGCCTACGGGTTGAACTACACCTGCCTGCGCTACTTCAACGCCGCCGGAGCCGATCCCTCGGGAAGCATCGGCGAGGACCATTCGCCGGAATCGCACCTCATACCGCTGGTGCTGCAAGTGGCGCTCGGCAAGCGCGCGTCCATCAAAATATTCGGTGATGATTACGCCACCGAAGACGGCACCTGCGTCCGGGATTATATTCATGTCCTCGACCTCGCCTCGTCCCATCTCCTCGCGTTGGAAAAATTGGCGAACGGCGGCCCTTCCGGCATCTATAACCTGGGCAACGGTCAGGGGTTCTCCGTACGGGAGATCATCGACGTCTGCCGCGAAGTGACCGGGCACCCCATCCCCGAAGAGATGGCGCCACGGCGCGCCGGCGATCCGGCAGTGCTCATCGCCGGCGCCGAACGCGCGCGCACCTCGCTGGGCTGGGAACCGAAGTATACGCAAGTGCGTGATATCGTGGCGACCGCCTGGCAATGGCATCAGTCGCACCCGAACGGCTATGGGTCATAGCGCGGCTTACCTTGCCAGATACGACGTATTGCGATAAAATTAGTCGTATAAAGTCTACATCAAAGGAATTCGCGCATGCCTAACGCCTCGTATCTGAACTTTGCCGATGCGCTCCAACGCGCTCGCGAACAGGCCACGCCTGCCCGCGAGTGGTTGGCGCCGTTGCTCGCCTGCGCGGATGACGATACGGCAGCGCTCTATCGGGCGGCGGACGCCGTGCGCGCGGCGCATGTGGGCAGTGCGGTGCATCTGCGCGGACTCATCGAATTCTCCAATTACTGCCGGAAAAATTGCGCCTATTGCGGCGTGCGACGTGGTAATTCCGCGACCGACCGCTACCGCTTATCGCCGGAAGCGATCATCGCCACCGCGCTGGAGGCGGAACGCCTCGGCTATCATTCCGTGGTACTGCAGTCCGGCGAGGATATGTGGTACACCACCGAGCGGATGTGCGATATTATCGGCGGCATTAAAGCAGCATCCGACCTGGCCATTACCTTGAGTTGCGGTGAACGCGACACGGAGAGCTACCGCGCATGGCGCGAGGCGGGCGCGGACCGCTACCTGCTGCGTATCGAGACCACCGACCCTGCACTCTTCGCCGCGCTGCATCCGGATGATGACCTGGAGGAGCGCAAGGCCTGCCTCTACGCGCTGCGTGAACTGGGCTACCAACTCGGATCGGGTGTGATGGTCGGCCTGCCCGGCCAGACCCCGGAGATTCTGGCGGATGACGTCATCTGGCTGCATGCCTTGGGCGCGGAGATGATCGGCGTTGGGCCGTTCATCCCCCACCCCGCGACGCCGTTGAAGGATGCTACCGGGGGCACGGTTGAACAGACCTTGCGCTTGGTCGCGGTATTACGCCTCGTCTTCCCCGACGCGCATCTACCGGCGACAACGGCCATGGGCAGCCTGCACCCCCTCGGTCGCGAGCGCGCCCTGGAAGCGGGCGGCAACGTGATGATGCCGAATGTCACGCCGACGGAACTGCGCACGAAGTACGAGATTTACCCCGGCAAGATCTGTCTCAGCGACGACGCCGCGCATTGTCGCGGGTGTATCACCGGGCGCATCCACGCCATCGGCCGCACCGTCGGCACGGATCATGGCCACGTCAAGCGCGTGGCGGACGAGCACAGCGCTTTATAACCGGGAGAGAACCCATGCCGACATTGAACGAAACGCCTGCGGGTAACCGCGTACACATAAGTATTTTCGGCCGACGCAACGCCGGGAAATCCAGCCTCATCAACGCGCTGACAAATCAATCCGCCGCCATCGTCTCGCCGGTGCCGGGCACCACGACGGACCCGGTCGCCAAGGCGATAGAGATTCTGCCTATCGGGCCGGTGATCATCACCGACACCGCGGGCATCGATGATACCGGCGACCTTGGCGCGTTGCGCGTGGAGAAGACCCTCCGCGTTATCGACCGCACCGACCTCGCTATCCTGGTACTCGATCCGGAACAAACGCCGTCCACCTTTGAAGATGAGCTGCTCGCGCGCCTGCGCGAACGTGAGCGAACCGTCATCGGTGTTGTCAATAAAGCCGATCTCGCCGCAGATACCACGGCTACCGTAGGTTGGGCAAAGACCAATGAGCTTCCCGTGGTGCAGGTGAGCGCCGTCACCCGCCAGGGGATCGAGGAACTGAAACGCTTGCTCATCACCAGCATGCCCGCTGACCGCATCCAACCTGCCGTGCTCGACGAATTGGTGCGCCCCGGCGATTGTGTGGTGCTGGTGGTGCCTATCGACAAAGCGGCCCCCGCCGGTCGTCTCATCTTACCGCAGGTGATGACTATTCGCGATGCCCTCGACCACGACGCCTACACCGTTGTCGTCAAGGAACGCGAACTCAAGATGGCGCTGGCGAACCTCAAGAACAAGCCCAAGCTGGTCGTGACCGATTCGCAAGCGGTGTTGAAAGCCGCGGCGGATACCCCCGAGGACGTGCCTTTCACCACCTTCTCCATACTCATGGCGCGGCTCAAGGGCGATTTGGAAGGACTGGTACGTGGGGTAAAGGCCATTGAACGCTTGCAGCCGGGAGCCAAGGTGCTCATTGCGGAAGCGTGTACGCATCACCGGCAGGCGGATGACATCGGCAAGGTGCAGATTCCGCGCTGGCTACGGCAAACCGTGGGCGGCGATATCGATTTCCATTTCAGCAGCGGGCCGGACTTCCCACCGGACCTGGCCAGCTATGACCTCATCATTCACTGCGGCGGCTGTATGATTAATCGCCCGGAGATGCTCTCGCGTGGCCTGCGCGCCGATGAGGCGGGGGTGCCGATGGTGAATTTCGGGGTCTTCCTCTCCTACGTGCACGGCGTACTGGAACGCGCGTTGCGCCCCTTCCCCGCCGCGTACCTGGCCTACCAGGAGGGATGATGAATCCAGGGTAAACTGCCGAAGCTGCCGGGGAGACTACCAGCGTGTGACAGTTCCGGGACTCAGGATGCCTTCGTGCGTGGTTGCACTATCAAAGCGCACGGGGATAGCCGGGCTTGGGCCCTGTTCCAGACAGTGCTGTTGACACTAGTAC
>DASXVL010000560.1:0-8633 GCA_036504255.1 Armatimonadota bacterium
AATCACCGGCGCGCAGAAAATACTGCTCAACAGAATGAGCAGAAGAATGAACATAATGACGGCGTTGTACGCGATTTTGTCGGGATTAGGCAAGAGGTAAATAAACGCGAGAAAAGCTATGCCAATGAGTGCGGGCAAGAACGTCACCCTAGCCAGGGTTAATGCGTGTTTTCGGAGTGATTCCGGTTTCCCGGCCTTCAACCAGGCTGGGCGAATGACCAGACCGACGGCAAGGAGGAACGCGCCGAGGATACCGCACAACACAAACGGCACAGGCATCCAATCCGCATCTCGCCAGGCGAGCAGCGGCGTCCAGCGTGGGCGCTTGGCGATGTGGATTGTGATGTCCTCCGTCGGGTTACTCGATGTATAGGCCCGGTGCCAGGCGTTGAGGTAGCGCACCGGCGGAGTGACCGAGGCGGTAAGCATCGGCACGGCAGGTGTTGCCTTCGTGTCTCCGAGGTCATCAATCCGCCGCTCCATCTCATAATAACTCACCGTTTGCCCCAGCGTGGGCGCGGTGGGAGACAGGTAATAGCCCTCCGGACAGGTGACATAGATTTCGGTCAGCAGGATAGGGTTCGCCCACGCGCCGCCGGTACCGAGTGGATAAGTGTAGGTATAATCGTCGCCCTTAGCGCGGTGGGTGAAGTGGAAATGCAGTCCCTGCGTCGCGCCCGCTTTGCCGGGCTTTTGCCCATGCAGGCGCATAATCGCGTAGTAGGCGGTGTGGTAGCGTTGCAGCACCTTTGCATAACGCGCGGGCAGCCCGGCCTGCGCGAGCAGCGTTTGCAGATCATGCGTATCGGAGACATGGTAGAGTTCCGCGGAACCCGCCGGGATACTCACGCGTTTAAAGGCGGGGAGAAGTTCGCCCTCTTTGCTGAAGGTTGGGCAAATGTAATTGAGTACTCCCAACGGGGTGAGCGGCGCATAACTGAAGAGTCCACTCACGAGGTAGTCCCCAATCAGTCGATTGACAGCCATCCGGTTTGCCCGGCGTATTTCATGGCGTAATTGTCTATACTGCGGGTAGATGATTTCGGCGCGAAAACCATCACTCGTTTGCGCGGTCATGGTGAAGCCCTCCGGCTTTTGCCAAAAGGGGAGAATGTAGGTCACCGTCTGCCCGGCGGGAATCCGGTCGATGGCGATGAACATATCCTGCGTGACTCGCCCCGGTTCCAAGCGTACCACCGCCACCTGATCGGTTTCCGCAATACGATTGAACCAGCGGGTTCCGTAGGTGGTAAAGCCATCCGCCCACCCTGCCAGCCCCAGACCGGTCAAGAACACCAGAAATAGCATGCGCATGGTTAGTCCCCCTGCGCCCATACGATACGTGAAATTGCAGGGGAAGGGAAGCGGATGGTTGATATGGCGTGTAAATGATTACATGCGGATCATTTTGCAGGGAGCATGCCTTGTATGTGGAAGAAAACTACGGACATTGTTCCGGAGGTATTCTACCGATGACATCTCTCTCCTGGTCAATCGTGGCTCCCGGCGTCTGGCGCGCCATCGTCGGCACGCCGGAGGCGCTCACGCCCCTTGCCGTCAGCGGCGCTACGCCGCGCGTGGAGGCGTTAGCAGCCCTGGGCGCAGCGGACTTTCCGTTCGCACCGGATGCCATTGCCGCCGAGGTGGTCTCCGACAAGCAGGTGATTCGCCTGCCGCTGGCGGAGGAGGAAGAGCTCTTCGGCCTGGGGCTGCAGTTCATGCGCGTGAACCAGCGCGGGCGCACGCGCTACCTGCGCGTGAATAGCGACCCCAAGCAGGATACTGGTGAGACGCACGCCCCCGTGCCCTTTTATGTCTCCAGTCGTGGCTATGGCGTGCTGGTGAATACCGCGCGCATACCGACCTTCTACTGCGGGTCTACAGTGCGCAAGGACAGCGCCCACCCGCCCGTGCTCCGTGACCGCGGCACGGACCCCAACTGGCAGGCGACACCGACCTCCGACCTCGTCGAGGTGGTGGTACCTGCGCCGGGCGTGGAGGTGTACGTCTTCGCCGGGCCGAGCACGCTGGAGGCGGTGCGGCGCTACAACCTGTTTTGTGGCGGCGGCACGCTGCCCCCGCGCTGGGGGTTGGGCTTCTGGCACCGCACCATGCTCACCGCCAATGCCGACGAGGTGTTGGCGGAAGCGCGCGCGTACCGCGAGCGTGGCTACCCCTGCGACGTCATTGGCCTGGAACCCGGCTGGCACAGCAAGAGTTATCCCTGCACCTACGAATGGCGCGCGGACCGGTATCCTGATCCTGCCGGTTTTGTGCAGACGCTGCGTGATGAAGGCTTCCGCGTCAATCTCTGGGAGAATCCCTACGTATCACCCGACGCGCGCATCTACCCGGCGCTGGAATCGAGTTCCGGCTCGCACACCGTCTGGGGCGGCCTGGTGCCCGACTATACGCAGCCGGAGGCACGCGCGGCGCTGATGCAGCAGCATGAGGCCGACCACGTCGCCATCGGCGTCTCCGGCTACAAGCTGGATGAGTGCGACGGCAGCGAGCTTACCGGCGCGTCGTGGATTTTCCCACCGCAAACCACCTTCCCCTCCGGCGTCGATGGCGAGCAGATGCGCCAGGTGTTTGGCCTGCTCTTTCAACGCATGACCGCCGACATCTTTCACCAGCGCGATCAACGCACCTACGGCCTGGTGCGCGCCGGCAATGCCGGGTCGGTGTCGCTGCCCTACGTGCTCTACTCCGACCTTTATGACCACCGCCAGTTCGTGCGCGCGCTCTGCAACAGCGGTTTTTCCGGTCTGCTCTGGACGCCGGAATTGCGCCATGGCGACACGGCGGAGGAGTGGGTGCGGCGTATGCAGGTGGTCTGCCTGTCACCCATGGCCATGCTCAACGCTTGGGCGAGCGGCAGTAAGCCGTGGGACTTCCCCGAGGTAGAGCCGATTGTGCGCGCCTGCATCGAACTGCGCATGCGTCTGCAGCCGTACCTGTACGCCGCTTTCGCGCGCTATGCCTTCGACGGCACGCCACCCTTCCGCGCCATGGCGCTGGAGGAGACGCTCCGCCCAGCCAGCACCGCCCCAGTGAGTGAGGTCGATCTCACCATAGATGCCTACGGCCCGAGCGCAACAAGCGCCATCGACGACCAGTTCCTTGTCGGCGACAGCCTGCTCGTCGCCCCGTTATTCACTGGGGAGCGTTCACGCAGCGTCTGGCTGCCCGCTGGTGACTGGTTCGATTTCCATACCGGCGAGCGCTTTGGCGGCGGGGGCATGATCAGCATCACCGGCGATCTGGACAAACTGCCCATCTTCGTGCGCGACGGCGGCATCATCCCGCTCATGCCCGCGCTGGCGCACTCCCCGCGCGCCGGGGAATCCGTCCCGCTGGAAGTACGCCACTACGGTAATGCGCCCGGCCGACTGGAGCTCTTCGACGACGACGGCGAAACCTTCGCGTATGAGCGTGGCAGCTACCAATGGCGCACGTTGGAAGTTACGCGCGCCGACACCGGCTACACTGGTAGTATCTCCCCTGTCCCAGACGGTTGGCTCTCCGCCTACGGCGAGGTGAGTTGGCAATGGTGGGGGAAGGGGTAAGGAAATCCAACACGGCGCAGAGGATGGGCAAGACCGTGTGGAAAGTGGAGTTCCAGGTTTACCTTTCTCCCGCTCTGTACAATTATCTTTACAAGCGATAGAGACGGTAGCCGCTACAAAAATCCCGGTTCCTGCTGCGAGCACAAGAATCTTGAGACGAATAAGCCGATAGCTGGCTCATATAGCGCGCTAACGTGGATGGGCATACTGTTTATCTACGTGCGTTTATCCAGCCAGCGCGGTCCGTTCCACTGCGGTGTGCTGTGGCGGCGTTTTGCGCCGGCGCGGGCGGAGGCAGAGCAGCAGGATGACGCAGAGCAATAAACCCAGCGGCGGCGCCATGCGCCAGCCGAGCAGGGCGAGGATCTCTGCAGGGCGGTGGAAGAAAAGCATCTCAGCAAACCCGGCGGGCACGATGACCTGGTCATCCGCACCGGGCGTGTAGAGCGGGATGAGTATGCGGCGGCCGTACACGACAGGCCAGCAGCGTGACCACCAGGAGGCCGGCGGCGGTGCGGTGGCCGCCAGGCCGGTAGGCAGTGCGGGTAATTCCTGCGTGGTGGCGCGGTATTCCGTGAGCGCCAGCGTCAGGTCTCCGCTGACCTTGTCGCAGGCTTCCAACGCCTGCGACAGCGCCGTGTCATCGTCCAGTGTGAGAGCATCCAGCACGGCGTTGATGTCGGTGATGGTGTCGGTGCCGAGGATATCGTCCTGTTGTGCTGCCAGTGTTTGCGCCAATTCCAGGATATGGTCTTCCGGCAGATAGAACGTTTCGCGTACCGTCGCGGTGACTTTGCGCTGCGCGGCGGCATCGATCTGTTCCATGACATCGTTCTGCTCACTCTCCATGAGCTGGAGCTGTGCGATGGTATCCAGGCGATTTTGTCGGGTCAGATACGGGCCTTGCGCCGTCACGGCGGCACGCAAACCGAGGTCGGGTAGGCCACCCGTCGTCTGCAACGTCCCCGGCGCCTGGCGGGTCATTTCTCCCGTGAGTTGGCCCTGCGGATTCCAGATGCGGATGGCCGCAAGGTTCACTTCGTCGGTGAATAAGGGAGAGAGCATGCCGGCCAGCGGCTGCAGTCCCCCCTGCGGATCATCGGCAAGTTGCCCCTCAGCCGCTTCCGCGATAGGTCCCGCGAGCCCCAGGTATTCATCCTGGTCCGCAGTGTGCCACTGTGTGAGCGCGTGCCGTGTGATCAGGGTACCATAGAGGGCAGCGGCGAGGAGGCAGAGGATAATGCCCAGGGCACGCCAGGGGATACGGTCGAACACCTCGTCCCCATCATCATCGTGCGTCGAGATGACGCTGCACATGTTGAACATCTTTATCACCACGACCGGATAAGCAGACAACGATGCGCTTGCCCGGGCCGAGCGCCGGAGCGAGCGTGTGAAGATAGGCTACCGCGTGGGTGCTTTCCAGGGCGGGAAGAATGCCCTCAGTACGGCAGAGCAGTTGGAAGGCGTCCAGTACCTCGGCGTCGGTCACCGAGACGTATGTCGCGCGACCGGCGGCTTTGAGATAGCTATGTTGGGGGCCGACGCCGGGGTAGTCCAGCCCGGCGGAAATGGAATGCGTCTCGATGATCTGGCCGTGCGCATCTTGCAGTAGATAGCTATGACTACCGTGCAGCACGCCCGGACGTCCGGCGGAGAGTGTGGCCGAGTGCTTGCCCGACGGGATACCATAGCCACCGGCTTCCACCCCGTAGAGGGCGACTTCCGGGTGCTCGATGAAGTCGGCGAACATGCCGATGGCGTTACTGCCGCCACCCACGCAGGCGACGACGGCATCGGGCAGACTGCCGACCTGCGCCAGCAACTGCGCCTTGGTCTCCCGGCTGATGACGCGCTGAAAGTCGCGCACCATTTGCGGGTAGGGCGCGGGACCGGCGGCGGTGCCGAAGACATAGAAGGTCGCCTGCAGATTGGCCACCCAATCGCGAAACGCCTCGTTGATGGCATCTTTCAGCGTCTGGCTGCCACTGGTGACCGAGACAACCTCCGCGCCGAGCAAGCGCATGCGAAAAACGTTCAATGCCTGGCGCTCGACATCTTCCGCGCCCATGTAGATGGTACACGTCATGCCAAAGAGCGCGGCGATCGTCGCGGTGGCGACACCATGCTGCCCTGCGCCGGTTTCGGCGATGAGGCGCGTTTTGCCCATGCGCCGGGCGAGCAGCGCCTGGCCGAGTACATTATTGAGTTTATGCGAGCCGGTATGACACAGATCTTCGCGTTTCAGAAAAATGGTCGCCCCGCCCAGGTGGGCGGTCAGACGATCGGCGCGATAGAGCAGCGTCGGTCGACCGACATAGTGCGTGAGATAGTCGTCCAACTCCGCCTGGAACGACGGGTCGGCGACGGCCTCCGCATAGGCGGCGGCCAGTTCTTCGAGCGGGGTCTTCAGCGTTTCCGGCACATAGCAGCCGCCAAACAGGCCGAAGTAGCCGCGCCCGTCGGGCAGGAGATTATCAGTAAATCGCACTTCCGGTTGCACTCGCGTCACCTACAGGAGTAAAATGGGGCGCTTGGTCGTTCTTGGAAAAGACACGTGGCCCCTCGAACTCAGTCGTGTCGTCTCGCGCGAAGGCCACAGGGCGATTATAGGCGGATTCCCAGCGTACGTCAAACACGATTTGCGGCCTCAGACTTCCTTGCTGTACGGATTATCATTTCACTTCCATGGGTATACGGCTATCATGACCATGCACATTCAGCGGCGTTCTTTTCGACTTCCCCTTGGTCTTCTATTATTGCTTGCCCTCGTGGCATGCCTGGCTCCGGCTTACGGGGACGGAGTGGACTACAGCATTGAAGTCCATGTGGACCCAATGCGCGTGAACTACGTGCCGAATACCCCGAACCGCGTCATTATTCGCGTCATGGTGCGTAAAAGCGACGGCACCCCGGCGCCGAACTTCACCCCGGTGCGCTTCAATACCACGCTCGGCACCATCGTGGCGCAGGCCAACACGCAAAACGGGCAGGTGGTCGTACCACTGGAGAACATGCAGGGGCCAGGTCGAGCCACGGTCGAAATTATCGCCAGTTCCAGCCGTCAGGTGGTGTACATCGAATTCCTGGGGCCGGGTGGCAGTGCCGGTGATACGAAGGCCGGACGTCTCTGTTACCGGCTACGGGCGAAGCAATGCTATTTCAGCCCGGAAAAGCGCATCTTCGATCTACGCGACCAAGCGGAGTTTGTGACGCCGCAGTGCACGGTGACCGCCGGAGCCATTCAGTATTCCGTACGCACGCAATTGCTGACCGCCCAGCATGACGTCACCCTGAAAGTTGGTAATCAGTCCGTCACGGGGGAAAAGCTTCGACTGGACCTCTCTGCACGTCAGGGTGCGTTGGTGCAGGTGAGTCCGGAGATTGCGTATAAAAGTTTCACCCTGGCGCAGTTTGATCCCAAAGTGGACGAGAGCGCCAAAACGCTGGATTTTCGTCCGCTGGACCCCGCGCCGACGAAGACCTGGATTATTAGCAAGCGGGCGCGCATCTATCCGAATGACCAGATTCAATTTCAGCATGTCGAGTTTTATCTGGATAAAATCGACAAATGTATCTTGCGTTTACCGTACCATGTGCTCGATTTGCGCTCATCGAACGCCAATACCTTTCTGAATACGGATATCAGTTTGACCTCCGATGCCGGTTTGAATGTCGATTTTCCGGCGTACTATGCCGCGAATGACAATCATATCGGCGCAATCCATCTGCGTAACGTCACGCCCGGATCGTCGCTGTACCGCGGAACCTCCGGCTTTCAACTCGGCATTGAGGAAGAGTACCAAACCGGAAACTCCGGCATTGGTACCTTGTATCTGGATGATTTGGCGCAACCGACGCGCAGCGCCACCTGGGCGCATCAACATAATTACGGGCGCACGAGCGTCACTGTGGGCGCATCACTCGACCGCTACTCCCCGGATACCCCATATTCGAGTCGCGCCAACCTGGCGGTTGCGCGCCCCATCGGCACCGTCGGCATGAATTTCTCTACCAACGTGACCGCCTTTGACGGCGCACAGCAAGGGTTGGCCGAGCTGTCGGCCAATATGCCGCTGCTCAAATTGTGGCATACCGGGACGGGAATTACCTTCAATCCCTATGTGGGATTTCGCGGTTCGTTTACCCCCGCAAGTGCCAGCGGCACTACCTCTTCCACCCCCAGCACGGCGGAAAAGCAGGACCGCACGCTCTACGAGGGGTTGCATAGCGGGCTGCTGATTCCGGTCATTCCCAAAGTTCTCGGGGGTACCATCAACACGGACCTAAGCCATGAAATCTCCCACGACTCGCATGGCACGTTGGCGAACTATCTGGATGCGGGCATCCACTATCAGCGTCGCCTCATTCCTGGTTTTATCGGCGTGTTGGGATACACCTATAGTCTGGCCTCATCCACCGCTGATACTACCGCACAGAAGCCGGGGCAACATATCACGCTGGAGATGTCCGGCAACCGTCCGAATTTGACGCTCTTCGGCAACAGCACCTATAACATGAGCGATAAATCCGTGTACAGCTCAGTCAGCAGTCTGTATTATTTGCCGTGGAACCGCGCCCGTAGTGGAGAACGGCGGTTGTTCATGGAATATACCGCCAGTTTCACATCGCAGAAGGATTCGCCCATCTCGGCTGATCATTTCTTCACGCTCGGGCGGCCTATCGGGTCGTATACCCTGCAACTCCACTATTCCCCGACGGGAAATAATAACGTGACGGGCATCGGGACGGGGACCGGAAAACGCTGGGCGTTTGAGTTGGTGCGCGAAGGATGGTAAGTCTCGTGTCCATCGTGCGCGGTAGCGCGTGTCCTGCCCACGGGTATATGCATGGCGTCAACTACCATCGCTGACGCGTGAAGGAGGAGAACCGATGCAGCAGGTGCCGGTGCGGGAAGGCATCGCGGATGCGGAATGGCTGCGCCTGCTCACGCCGCTGGATCGTCAACGTGAGCAGACTGTGCATGCGCTGTCGGACGCGACGGATCTCGGCGGGCGCGTCGTCTTCTGGCGCCGCAGTAACGGAAATTTGTCTGCGACGGAA
>DASXVL010000561.1:0-2551 GCA_036504255.1 Armatimonadota bacterium
TTGGACAATGCCGATAACCTGTTCACCGCCGGCATGTTTGCCCGCGTGACGCTCATCACGGGCTCCGCAAAACATGTGCTGGCCGTGCCGCGTGAAGCCGTTGATCTCGACGCAAACGGCGGCAGCACGGTGATCGCCGTCACGAAAGACCGCACCGCGGAGCGCCGTACCGTGGTCACTGGCGTCGAGGATGCGGCCTGGATCGGCATTCTTTCCGGCGTGAGTATGGGCGATCAGGTGGTCACCATGAGCGCGAACACCCTCAAAGACGGTCAGAAGTTACGTATCAATGATGACAAAGGCGGCAAGGGCGGTAAAGGCGGTAAAGGCGGCAGTAAGGACGGCACACACCGCCGGCCTCGTGGTGCGGATGGCGCAAGTGGCGCGCCGGGTGGCGCCGCAGGGCAGTAACGCGCGGTCGCATTCGTTCCGGGCGCAGGCCGAGCGCTACGTCCGGTGTTGTCGTTGGACATGGAGAAGGACGTCATGAATATTGCAAAATATGCGGTCACGCGCCCGGTGGCGGTGACCATGCAAATAGCGGCGCTGGTACTGCTGGGGGTGATCTGCTTTATGCGCCTCCCGGTTGACCTGTTGCCAAAGGTCTCGCTGCCGACGGTCAACGTCTCCACCAACTGGCCGAATGTGGCGCCGGAAGAGATCGAAGCACAGCTCACGCGCCCCATTGAACAAGCCATGTCTTCGGTGCCGAACCTGTACCAGGTGACGTCGACGACCAGCAATGGTTCCTCCAGCGTGCGCGTGCAGTTCAACTGGGGTACCGATATCGGGCAGGCGTCCATCGATGTCATGCAGCGGGTGGAACGCGCCAAGCGTGGCTTCCCCTCTGATCCTACCCTGCAGAACCCGACCGTGTCGAAATTTGATCCGAACCAGACGCCGATTCTCACCTATGGCGTGTCCGGCGAAGACGACCCGGTCAAGATGCGCACCTTGCTCGACAACCAGGTCGCTCCCATGGTGGAGTCCGCCGACGGTGTCGCGTCCGCCACGGTTTCGGGTGGGGAAACGCGCGATATTCTCGTCAACGTGGACCCGGTGCGTTTACGCGCCCACCACCTCGCGTTGGCAGACGTCATGCGCCGCTTGATTCAGGAGAACATCAACTACCCGGCGGGCATTGCCAAGCAGGGGGAGACCGAATATACCATCCGTAGTCTCGGCTGGTTTACGTCGCCCGCTGAACTGCGCACCGTGCCGCTCGCTGCGCCCAACGGCCAAATCGTGACCTTGGGTGATGTTGCCGACGTGCGGGACTCGCACCAGGAAAGCCGCTCTTTCACCCGGCTCAATGGCCAGCCGGCGGCGGGGATCACCATCACCAAGCAAAGCGATGCCAACACCATCACGACCGCCAAGGCTGTGCAGGAGCGTATCGATCGGGTGCAGCAACTTTACCCCAATCTCAAATTCAGTCTTGCCTACGATCAGTCCAAATACATTCAAAATTCCGTGGACGATGTCAAATTGAATGCGCTCATCGGCGGTGCGTTGGCGATTCTCATTCTGCTCTTCTTTTTGCGCAACATTCGCAGTACGCTGGTGGTAGCGCTGTCAATCCCGATCTCCATTATCGCCACCTTTGCGCTCCTCTACCTCTGTGGCTATACCTTGAATACCATGTCGCTCAGTGGGTTGGCGCTGGCCACGGGGCTTATTGTCGATGACGCGGTGGTGGTACTGGAAAATATCTTCCGGCATATTGAACGCGACAAGCAAACCGCGCATAACGCGGCGATCAGTGGCACCAACGAGATCATGTCCGCCGTCATCGCCTCCACCTGGACGGTCATGGTGGTGTTCCTGCCGCTCATGCTCATCAAAGGGCAATCCGGGCAGATGTTCACGCAGTTCGCCATGGTGGTGATCTTCTCACTGGCCGTGTCGCTACTTGTCGCCTCCACGGTCGTTCCGATGCTCGCCGCGCGCTTTATCTCCGGAGAAGCGCACATGGAAGCGCTGGAATCCGGGCACGATCATCCGAGTCTGCTTATGCGCGCCTTCGCCCGCGCAGGCCAATGGTTTAATGCGCTGGACGATAGTTATCGCAACGGGTTACGCTGGGCCTTACAGCATCGCTGGCTGACCATCGGTGGCGCTTTCGGCATCACGGCACTCACCCTACTGCTCATCCCGCAACTTGGCACTGAAATGATGCCGCAGACCGATAGCGGTGACTTCTCCGTGTCCATCAAGCTGCCGCCGGGCACCGCGTTGGATAAAACGGATAGCGTCATGAAGCAAGTCGAAGCCATACTGCTGGACAACAAAAATGTCGAGACCGCGTTCGCGACGACCGGTTCAAATCGCGTCGGCTCGAGCTCCTTCGTCTCCTATACCGGTTCGATTACGGTACGTTTGAAAGAAAATCGTAAACAGGCGACCAAAGACGTGATGGCTGACCTGCGCAAGCAATGCTCCACGCTGCCCGGCGTGCGTCCGAATATCCAATCCCGTGATATCGTCAGCACGCTGATGTCCGGTGGCAACGCCAGCGTGGAAGTCGATATCTTCGGTAACGACCTTTCGA
>DASXVL010000562.1:0-8311 GCA_036504255.1 Armatimonadota bacterium
GCCAAGATGGCGCAATCCTCCAGGGTCAGCCAAGCCTTCACGCCGCCGGCCCGTCCGACACGATGCGCTTGCAGCGCGGAGATTCCGCCCTCCCGATACCAATGAATCCACTGAATGAGCGTACTCGGATTCACCCCCAGCAACTCCGCAATCGCGTCGAGCGTGTGCTGCTGCTGGCGGAGCAACCACAACGCGTGATACCGTTGGCGTAACTTGCCATCATGCTCAGCCTGGTAGAGCGCCTGGAGTTCGTGCGCCGAATGTGTCCAATCGATTTTGACGTACACTTGCCTGCCTCCGCAAAAACATATGTTCTATATACAAGTATACCAGGTTGGACTACATCGCGGCATCCGTATACATACCTGAATTGTCAGTACCAAAATGGCCAAATACTGTATATCTGCGGATATTTCCGCGTAGCAATTTTCCGCTTGGCGGCAATGAGAAGGGCGATGTCGCCCCAAGTTCTTTCGACCACGGAATCGGGAGAAAAA
The DNA here is from genome assembly GCA_036504255.1 of Armatimonadota bacterium. GTDB lineage: Bacteria > Armatimonadota > Hebobacteria > CAIYQO01 > CAIYQO01 > DASXVL01. The sequence continues at coordinate 498 of DASXVL010000562.1, forward strand.
TGGCCGTCTGAGAGATAATTTGAGCGTGAAATGGGGGATCGGAAGTCCACAGATTAACGCGCTCCCCGGCCATTTCACGCGGAGAAATGCGGGAAATCGCGCCGGGGAGAGAGAACTAATTTTGTAATTGGTGGACCGTAAAGAACTCGAATCTGCGGTCAATAGTTAAATTTTGTTTTAATATTCTTACAAAATAGTTGCAATTTGTCTTAAATTTGCGACAATTACACCCATGTATCCGCAATATTATAATGTTCAGTTAGAAAATGTTGCTATCTTCATGCAATGATACAGTACTCCATCGCTGAATAACTGTGGACTCAAAAGAGAAAGATTTTTTGACCACCTAACCGGTCACCATTTGCGTACAGATCGACGGCATAGCGGTCGATCTGTACGGGATGATAAGTGAGATTGTGCACCTGTAGTCACGGTTGAAGAGATTGAAACCTTGAAACGAAAGCTCGAAGCTACTCGTGAACGCGTCAAAGGTGATCGTAAGGAAGCGATCCGTGTGTTGCATGCCGCCGGCATTACGAATAAAACAGGAAAATTGACTGCCTCCTATAGTCAGTACCCGATACCGTAATCGGCGATGCGGAAGTCGAGAGTTTCCTTCGTTGATGCACCGAAGGCAGCCCGCTGATGGGTCTCTGGGGCAAAAATGTGGAATGTGCTACCGGTCCCGACGCTCTTCAAACGTCGGCACATTCGCCAACAACTGGAAGAGAGTCGTATTAATATAGTAGTTTGACTTTCCCATTCGCGCTTTCTGCAAGAAACCGGCATGAGCCAATGCATCGAGATATTTGGCTGCCGTCTGGCGAGAAATTTTCAAATCATTCTCCAGGAACTCTATCCCGGAAATCGAATGGCCGGTCATCCGTGGCATGCGCAATCGACTGGCCCATGCGTATTTTGACATCGACCTGGAAATTATATGGCGGACGGTGACGGATAATTTGCCGCGCCTTCTGGCGGAGCTTGACCGGATCCTTCAATCAGATTATTGACCGGTTGGCTGCGGTGTGCTGGGCAGGGTGAGTAGCACACCTCGATGTGACGTGGTATCACGTCACGCCCCGATGCGAGTTCAGACATACTGCTACAACTTTTCCAGAGTTGTAGCAGTATGTCTGAACGGATGCAACGAGATGAAGAGGCTGGGAGATGTGATAGAAAGAGTGATCGACATGCTGTGGAGAGTCAAGGGTACATGAGTTACAAGGCCTTATGGCGCGTGCATCAACAGCGAGAATGATCGACCAGGCTTCATGTTGCATATCCAACTGACGATCGCGTGTTGCTTCTCTAGGTGACATACTCACTTATCCATGGTTATGACGAACCACTCCCGGTAGCAATTCCGATGTGCCGAATCGAAGGAATCTGCTATTGACATATCCTTGACATATCTCCATAATTGTCAAGGATATGTCAATCATGAATGACGGCGAGGCAAAAACGAGACTGGTCATACGAGCCCTCCAGGAGCGTGGCGTGATGCGTTCCTGCGAGCTTGGCGCGCTTGGCGTCTCGCGAGAGCATCTTCGCAGACTCCTCGACCGTGGCATCATCGTACGGGTTGGCCATGGGCTCTACCGTCTTCCCGATAGCGAACTGACTGCATACCATAGTCTGGTTGAAGCAAGCAGGCGTCTTCCTTACGGCGTCATTTGCCTTCTCTCTGCGCTGCGATATCATCAAGTGACCACACAAGTTCCCTTTGAAGTGTGGGTGGCGATTGATCGGAGAGCATGGCATCCACAGATCACCGATTTCCCCATCCGCCTCGTGAGCTACTCCGGCCCAGCCCTGACGGAAGGCATTGAGGAGCACACGATTGAAGGGGTGCCGGTTCGTATCTATTCTCTGGCCAAGACCGTAGCCGACTGCTTCAAGTACCGGAATAAAATCGGCCTGGACGTGGCGCTGGAAGCTTTACGTGAGTCGCTACGCGCGAAACGCGTGACCGTTGATGCTTTGTGGATGTATGCGAAGATCTGCCGCGTTACGAATGTGATGCGCCCGTACCTGGAGGCGATGATATGACCCAGAAATCGTAGAGCAATGTCCCAGCGTCCATCCGTCAGCGGCTGCTGAACCCGGCACGTGAACGGAAGGATGACTTTGGGCTGGTGCTCACGCAATATGCCATAGAGCGGCTACTGGCCCGACTAAGCCTATCACCCTACGCGGAACAGTTCGTGCTCAAGGGTGCGCAACTCTTCCCACTGTGGATGGATGTGCCGCATCGCCCCACGCGTGACCTTGATCTCTTACGGCAAGGTGACAGTGAGGTGCCGCGTCTGGAAGCGATCTTTCGCGAAGTCAGTACAATGGTCTTCGAGCCGGCAGATGGCATCATCTACCACCCTGATTCCGTGACCGGGGAGGTAATTCGCGAGGATGCTGTCTACGAAGGCGTGCGCATCACGCTCCAATTCACCCTCAGTGGCGCTACCGATGTTATGCAAGTCGATATCGGCGTCGGTGATGCCGTGGTACCGATGCCTGATCGGGTCGAGATGCCGTCCATGCTTGGTTTTGCTCCGGTTCGTTTACGCACATATCCCAAAGAGACGGTCATCGCCGAAAAACTGGAAGCGATGGTTGCGCTGGGTATCCGGAATAGTCGGATGAAAGATTTCTACGATGTATGGATGCTCGCACGGTCATTCCGGTTTGATGGCTCCTGCCTGTGTCAGTCGGTTGCTGCGACGTTCCAGCGGCGTCGCACGGAGATTCCCGCCTTGCCTCCACTGGCCCTCACGGCTGATTTCTGGCAAGAGCCAACGAAAGAAGCCCAATGGCGAGCGTTTCTCCGGCGTTTGCGCCTTGAGGAATCATCGCACAGCTTGGAGCGTATCATCACCGACCTGCAGGTATTCCTTGTGCAGATATTACATTCCCTTGCTGCAGGCCAAAACTTTACTAAGGTCTGGAGCGCCCTTGACGGCTGGCAGGCCGCCGATGTCACAGTACCAGTGGCAGGCGAAGCCGATATACAGGATAGCGTAGTGTGAGCGAATACGAAACCAAACGAGACAGGGTGGAACGACTGAACACAGAGATCGACCGTCTCCGTGAACGCCTGTCAGCGCTGGACCGTGAACGGATCGAGACTGAGGGCGCGATATCCAGACTGCAGCACGAACGGCAGGAACTGCTACGGGAGGAGGCCGCCGTCCAGGTGTTCCCGGGTGCACCAGTAACCCTTAAATCTTCACTTGCCGCAAAACATGCATTAATCCGACGACTCTTTCGTGGGCGCGATGATGTCTACCCTATGCGGTGGGAAAGCGCGAAGACCGGTAAAGCCGGGTATCAACCCGCCTGTCGCAACGAATGGTTGCACGGGGTTTGCCTGAAGCCGCGCATCAAATGCTCGGAATGTCCCAACCGCGATCTGTTCCCGTTCACGGATACCGTCATCGCCGCGCACCTGGATGGGAAGATCACCATCGGTGTCTATCCTCTCCTTCCAGATGAGACCTGCTGGTTCCTCGCCGCCGATTTCGACAAAACCACCTGGCAGGACGATGCGCGCGCCTTCATGGAGACTTGCCGGCACTTCGCTATTCCTGCAGGGCTGGAACGGTCGCGCTCCGGGAATGGCGGGCATGTGTGGATCTTTTTCGCCGATCCGGTACCCGCCGTGTTGGCACGCAAATTGGGCGCATACCTGCTCACAAAAACGATGGAGCGCCGACCTGAGATCGGCCTTGATTCCTACGACCGCTTCTTCCCCAACCAGGATACCATGCCGCAAGGCGGATTCGGAAATCTCATTGCCTTGCCGTTCCAGAAGACACCGCGGCAACAAGGTAACAGCGTCTTTGTCGATGACGCGCTGACACCCTATCGCGATCCGTTTGCATTCCTGTCTTCGCTCACGCCGATGTCGCGCGATCAGGTTGCCAACATCGTTGAGATGGGACAGCGGGAAGGGCATGTGCTTGGCGTACGTATGGTAGTGACCGATGAGGAGGAAGAAACGCCATGGGTGCTACCGCCATCGCGCAAATCTGAGTCGCAATGTATTCCCGGTCCACTGCCAAAGCGAGTCTCCATCGTACTCGGCAATCAACTGTATATTGAGAAAGCTGGACTGCCCCCAGCGCTCATCAATCGCCTCATCCGCATCGCCGCCTTCCAGAACCCGGAATTCTATAAAGCGCAGGCCATGCGTCTGCCAACTTTCGGCAAGCCGCGAATTATCGCCTGTGCCGAGGATTTCTCCAAGCACTTGGGGTTGCCACGTGGATGCTATGATGATGTGCGCGAGCTGTTCTCCGAACTGGGCATCAAAGTGAAGATGAGCGACGAACGCATGAACGGCACGCCGCTCGATGTCACCTTCGCCGGCACGTTGCGGGATGAACAGCAAGCGGCTATTCAGGCACTGTTGCCCCACGAACTCGGTGTGCTGGCGGCAACCACCGCGTTCGGTAAAACAGTCATCGCCGCTCGGTTGATCGCGGAACGCAAGGTCAATACACTGGTGTTGGTGCATCGGCAGCAATTACTGGATCAGTGGGTGGATCGGCTGACGACCTTTCTCAATATTGAACACAAGCAGATAGGGAACATCGGTGGCGGCAAACACAAGCCCACCGGTATTATTGACGTGGCGCTCATCCAAAGCTTGTGTCGTAAAGGCGTGGTGGATGATCTGGTGGCGAACTATGGGCACCTGGTGGTCGATGAATGTCACCATATTTCCGCCGTCAACTTCGAGCAAGTGGCGCGCGCCTGTAAAGCCCGGTATGTCACGGGGTTGTCGGCCACTACGGTCCGCAAAGACGGCCATCAGCCCATCATCTTTATGCAGTGCGGCCCGATCCGCTATCACGTGGATGCCAGACAGCAAGCCGCCGCACGCCCATTCGACCACCGGGTGATCCTACGTGACACGGCGTTCACCTTCCCCATGCCAGACGGTGAGCGTCCTGCCATCCAGGACATCTATGCCGCCATGGTCACTGATATAGAGCGCAATCAACTGCTACTCGGTGATGTGATGCAGGCCATAACCGCCGGGCGTTCTCCGGTCATCCTTACCGAGCGCACCGAGCATTTGGAGTGGCTGGCCGAACAACTCCGTCCGCTGGTGCAGCATGTCATCGTACTGAAAGGTGGCATGGGGGTGAAACAGCGCCGAGCGGTGATGGCGCAGTTGACGTCGATTCCTGAACATGAACCTCGGGTGCTGGTGGCCACGGGACGTTATCTCGGCGAAGGCTTTGACGATGCCCGCCTCAATACGCTCTTTCTGGCCATGCCGATCTCGTGGAAAGGCACGCTTGCACAATACGCCGGTCGCCTTCACCGGCTCCATGACGAGAAAACCGAAGTGGTGATTTACGATTATGCGGACTTTCAGGTACCCATGCTGGCACGCATGGTATCGAAACGACTGGCAGGCTATCGTGCTATTGGGTACGATATGCAGGAAGATGGTCAAGCGTGCAACCTTCAAGGGACACTTGAAAGCTCATAGCAAACATTGAGGGGTGAAACAGCATCGGTCTCCCCGCACTGTCTATCCGGTCAGCATAACAGAATATCAGCGATGACGCAGAAGCCTGCAGACTGCTCATCATCGACGACATTCCTCAAATACAACACGTGTATAATGATCCGGAGGAGACTGCCGTGCGATCATCAGCGAAAGGCAAACCACATAAGGTCTGGATGCAATCGCCACCGGGAACCGGTGGGGTAATCATTCCACCCGACGTGCAGGCACAGACACGGGCGCGCATCGAAACATTTGCCGCCGAGCATTATGCCGGGAAGTATATCCGATTGGATATCCGCTTCCGTGGGAAATTCTGTTACATCGCAGCCTATACCGAGCCACCGCCGTATTATCCGAGTCCCAGCTTTCCGGAAACCGAAGAAGCATATCGCGCACGGCTGATGAGCACGCCAGAGCCCCTTTGCCGCTTGCGCTATCACGGAGGAGATCAGTGGGATATGGCATTTTATAAATACAGCGACGAGAAATATGAGCTCTGCATTCTCAATACCGGATCGTTTTTCGGCACACCCGAGGAGGGGTTCGACACGGCGGCACAGGTCTACCTGACCTGAGCGATCGATGACAAGTGTCATACTACGCAACCGCTATTTACTCTCCACGCGCCGCATTACCAAGCAGAACCAGATGGGAATACTATGGACCAGCACACGAATAATCCACACGAGCACGATGAACTGACCTTATTCGCCTTCCTGACGGAGCTCAACACGCAAACGCAGGCGCTGACGCACGAGGATCTCGTCGTGCGCCTGGTCAAATATGCCGAAACCATCCCGGCTGAACAACGCACAGCGATGCTCCGGCATTTTACGGCAACAGCAGCACTGCCAGAGGAGCCGCAACCCTATACGCCGGACCCATCGCTGCAGGGGGATATTGAGTGCTTTGGAGCGGACCTTCGCAGCCAGTCGTTTGTCGAAAGCTGGGACTGGGATATGCGGACGGATAATGAGATGATCGTCACGGGGGACACCTCGTGGGCGACGGACATGGCGGATTTATTCGCCCGTACCGACGCGGCATTTCTTGGCGAAGACTTCGCTGTGGCGGCTGCGGCCTACGCCATCTTGCTCTCACTATTCACCTTGCAGGAGGAGCTGTGCGAAGGGGTGTTTCCCGGCGAGGATGATCCTGTCTCCATGGTCGGCATCAACGTTGAGGAAACCGTAGCGCGATATTTACGCAGTCTATTAGCGAGCGATGATGCGCAGCGTGCCAAAACGTTTGTCGCCCAATTCGCGGAGATGTCCCAGCAATTCTATCAACAAATCTCACTCAAGGCCATTTTGGAAGCCTCTCCCCAGCCATTGGCCGATACGGATCAATGGCTGGGTGCCGTCGAACCACTCTTCGCTGCCCGCGCGCAAGAAACGGCCGACTTCAGCAGACCCGATTGGGCGAAACTGCTGCGCGAGGCCATCCTGTTGCGATCCGGCGTGGACGGGTTGGGCGATTTTGCGCGCGAGCGGGGAGCCGACCAGCCGGAGGCCTACTATGAATGGGTTCTCGCGTTGCGAAATGAAGGACGACACGATGAAGCGCTGCACGCGGCGCAAGACGCGGTGGCAACCGTCCAACTCCCGCAAGCCAAAGCGGTGCTGGCCAATGCGTTAGGTCGCATGTTCGACGCGCGAGGAGCACACGAAGACGCTTGGTGCGCGAAAGCGCTGGCCTGGCAGTGTTATCCGTCGCTCTACAACTTAACCGTACTGCTGTCACATGGTCAGGCGGACGTGTCGGCAATGCTCGTCCGTCTCGATGCGGAATACGCGCGCTATCAACGCGGAGAACTCGATTTCTCCCACATCGACTACGCTGCGCCCTCGATGCGCATCCTGTTTCTCGCACTGGCAGGCGATCTCGATAGGATCGCCACTGAAGCACACATGGCGACGGGGGTCGGGTGGAGTGAATTCGGCCATATCGGCTATTCGGCATGCGCGGTCCTGCTCCTCGCCCTCCTCGATCCTCCAGCGCTGCCCCCGGCCGGATCGGTGTTGGCGACATATGCTCTGGCAATCGAGCAACGAGCGATATCTCATGGACTCTGTACGCTGATCCCCACCCCAAATGAGGAACACGCCGTCGACTACCTGGGATTATTGCTCACACGGCTAACCCAGCACCCGGTGGATGGGGGCCGACGGGCCACCTACCGTGACATCGCCAAGCAATTGATGCTGCGGCGCGTCGAGGGAATCGTGGGCGGCCAACATCGCAGCGCCTACGACCGTGCCGCGCAAATCGCCGTCGCCTACGCCGAAGC
>DASXVL010000563.1:0-1589 GCA_036504255.1 Armatimonadota bacterium
CGTGGCGATTTAAGTGATGCAGACGCATCCAGAAGATGTCCATGGGGCTGTGCACCTTGATAGGCACGCCGTGATGGATGATTTTGGGGCGGGCCTGCAGGACGAGTTCTTCCACCTCGCGCATACCCTGGTGGATGACCGCGGGATCGGTTTCGTGCGTCAGCGCTTCCAGCTTCTCCGCCGCTGCCGCGAATTCTTTCACCCCGATGCGGTTCATATCATACTGCACGTCGCCGGTTTGCGTCTCTTCCTCGCGCATGTGGAACATGCCGCCTTCGGTGAACGCCTCCTCCTTGGGCACTTCCGCCAGCGCGTCGCGGGCGCGGATGGCGTATTCATACATATCGCGCGCGGCCGCGCCGTTGATCTCGAAAGGGACGTGGGCGGCCGGTGGGGCGAAGCCCGCCCAGCGCATGCCACTGCATTCCGCGGCGCCGAGCATGCCGGTCCAGCGCGCGCCGAGCTTTTGCAGGATGCCCAGCCGCTCGCCCATATATTCTTCCAGGTCCGCGCCGAAGGCATGGCGCGCCAGCACGCGGTAGAATTGATCGGGGGTAAGGGTGGGTTCCCAGGCGAAACGGGCGATGTAGCCGGTCTCTTCCTCAACGTCGCGCGTGCGCCAGGACAGGGTGAGCAATCCCTGGCAGCCTTTTCGCAGCGCATCGGGGGCCAACTTGCCCAGGATCTCCACATTCGCCTGGCGCACCCAGCAATCGTTGACATCGCCTTCCACCCAGGGCAGCGCCCAGCGCTCGCGCTCCGGCGGCAACTGCCCCCACGGCGTGCTGACGTTCGGCCCAACGGCGGCGAGGATATTGTCATGGCAGGTGAAGGCCACATCGGCGGGCATGCGCTTGTCATAAGCCAGGCAGTAATCGGCGAAGTGCATCCAGCGGTCGCCGCCCCAGCCGACCATTACCATGCGCAGGTGAGGCGCTTCCTCTTTCATCACCTCGTAGGCGATGCGCGCGAACTCGCCGTAGCGGATGGCTTCCCACACGCGCATCAGGTTGCCCAGGTAGTCGAAGTCCGCACGCTGTCGCTGGAAGAGCGCATCCGCCGGGGTGCCGGGCTCCGGGAGGGCGCTGCCGGCGCTGCCGCCGGACTCGTGCTGCCAGAGGGCGAAGTAGGTCAGGTGCGGATTACGTCGGAGGAATTGTCGCACGCGGGCACGGAAGTTGTTCGCGACCTCGATATCGGTCGGCGTCCCGCGCGGGGCTTCGAATCCGGCGGCCACCTTCACGCCGGCGCGCTGGGCATAGCGGGTCGCCTCGCTGAAGGCGACGATGGAGCGACGGATTTCCTCAATGGTCGTCGGCGACGTTTCGCATTCCGGGCTGCCGAAGATTTCCTCATCGAAATAAGCGCCCGTCCCGAAGTAGAACTGCGACGTGCGCAGCCGCTCGATGGCTCCCCAGGATTTGGACAAGGTATTGTGCGCGCGGTCGCCGACAAGGAATTCGCCGTCCACCTCATACGCGCCGCCCGGCTCATCATCATACCAGTGCATGAGCAGCATGTTGCCGCGCATGCGCGCCAGTTGATCGAAGTAAAATTTGTAATCCTCCAGCCCCCAGGTAGTCGGTCCG
>DASXVL010000564.1:0-11608 GCA_036504255.1 Armatimonadota bacterium
GAAAACCGATATGACTGCCCCCGACGGAAAGAAAGACAGTAGTCCGAAGGATAGTCCGGCTACGGTGGCGCCGGTAGTGCCCAGTGGCGGCGCCACAGCGCCGACTACCCCACAGGCAAAGGAGAAAATCGCCACTCCCCCGCCCGTGACCGAAACCAAGGACACAAGCTTCCCGTGGGATAGTAAAACTGTGCCCGACGGCGTCTACCTGCTCAAGGTTGTCGCCAGCGATAAATATGCAAAGCCGAACGATCCGCGCTCGGCGGAAGACACTTCCGGCGCGTTCACCGTCGATAACACACCGCCGACCATCTCGTTGAAGGATAAAGAAGATAGCTGGAATAGCGTGAAACGCTTCCAGGCGCACGATAATATCTCCCCCATCCTTGGAGGGAAATACCAGATCGATAATGGCCCGTGGATCGCCCTGGTCGCCGAGGATCGTATCTTTGACCGTAAAGACGAGGACGTCACCTTACTTTCGCCGGAGGGAACCACCCGTCTGGCCAATGGCGAGCATCAACTCCATATCATCGTGAAGGATGCGGCGAATAACACGCTCGACCGCACCATCACCCTGACGATAAAATAACGCCATGAGCGTCCTTCCCTCCGCCCAGGTGGAGGGAAGGACGCTATTCCGTGTGCGGCACGGCGTTTTCCTGCGTGTTCCTCCACTTTTGCCTTGTCCTGCCATCCGAGCAAATGGTACAATAATACCCGGCTTCAGCCCTGTCCGGCGGTATACCCCCGCCCGCAGGTCGAGTACTCGTCCACTCCAGGTCAAGGCATGTCACACCCATTCGTCCACTTACATCTACACTCCGAATACAGCCTGCTTGACGGCGCCTGCCGCGTGAAAGAATTGCCGAAACGTGCGGCGGCGCTGGGCATGCCCGCCGTGGCCATCACCGACCATGGCAATATGCACGCCACCGTCGAATTTTACCGTGCCTGTCAGGGTACGGGCGTGAAGCCGATCATCGGTTTTGAAGCCTACGTCTGCGACCATAGCCGTCGTGAAAAACGTGACGGCAAAGCACATACCGGGCACATGGTGCTGCTGGCGCGCAATCAGGTCGGCTATAAAAATCTGATTCAGTTAGCGACGCGCGGCAATCTCGAAGGGTTCTACTACCATCCGCGCATCGACCATGAACTCCTCGCCGAGCATGCCGAGGGCATTATCGCGTTGACGGCGTGCATTGGCGGCGAGATTCCCAAACTCATCCGCGCCGGCGACATGGAACAAGCGCGCTCGCTCTGCTGTTGGTACCAGGAGTTGTACGGGCACGACGGTTTCTACCTGGAACTGCAAGATCACAATACACCTGACCGGCTACTCTACCCCGACCAGCCGAAGGTGAATGCCATCCTGCGCGAGTTATCGAAAGAATTGGGCATTCCGTTGGTCGCGACCAACGATACCCACTTCATGAATCGCGATGACTACGGCGCGCATGAAGTGTTGATCTGCATCGGCACCCAGACCACCGTGGAGGAGCATCGCCAAAAAGGGATCACCTATTCTACCGAACACTTTCTGAAGAGCGCGGAAGAGATGTACGCGTACTTCCCTGACGACCAGGAGGCGTTAGAGAATACGGCACGCATCGCCGAGCTCTGTCAGGTCGAGATCGAACTCGACAACCCGCAACTCCCGCAGTACGAGGTGCCGGACGGTTATACCTGGGATAGCGCCTTACGTGAAATTTGCGAACAGCGTCTGACCACGGTCTATCAGGCGGACCCGGTCATGCAGGCCCAGGCGGTGGAACGCTTGGATTATGAGTTGGACGTCATCAGTCAAAAAGGACTGTCCGCTTACTTCCTCATTGTGCGCGACTTTCTCAACTGGGCGCGGGAAAATGACATTATCGTCGGCATCCGTGGGTCGGGCGCGGGCGCCATCGTGTCATACCTGACGGACATCAGCACGCTTGATCCGTTAGTCTATAAGCTCTGGTTCGAACGCTTCCTCTCTGTCGATCGCGTGACCATGCCGGATATTGATTGCGACTTCGAGGATCGGCGTCGCGGCGAGGTCATCGAATACGTCGTGCAAAAGTATGGCGTTGACCATGTCGCGCAGGTGGCCACCTTCGGCACGTTGCAGCCACGGCTGGCCGTACGCGATGCCGCGCGCGCGATGGGCATTCCGCTCACCATGGCCGATAAGTTGTCCAAAGCCATTGGCGGGGCGAAAACCATTCAGGTCGCGATCGAAGAAAATCCACAGATCAAAGAATGGTACGAAGACGATCCCGCCATCCGGCAGTTGCTCGATATGGCGACGAAGCTGCAAGGACTGTCGCGCCATGTCGGCACGCACGCCGCCGCGGTCGTCATCTCGAAAGCCCCGTTGGTCGAAATTGCGCCATTACAGCGCACGACGGACGGCAGCGGCATCATGACCCAGTGGGAATACCCGATGGCGGAAGCGGCCGGGCTGGTGAAGATGGACTTCCTCGGCTTGCGCACGCTCACCGTGCTGAAGGATGCGCTCAATTATGTCGCGCAGAACCATGGTGTCCGCTATGACCTGGCCACCCTTGCGCTCGACGATACGAAAGCGTATGAGCTGATGTCGCGCGGCGACACCGCCGGCGTCTTTCAGTTGGAATCGGTCGGTATGCGGAATGCGCTGCGGCAACTCCGTCCTGACCGCATCACCGATGTCATCGCCATGGTGGCGCTCTATCGTCCTGGCCCGATGGCGGAAATCCCCAAATTCTGCCAGGGTAAGCACGATCAGCATACCATTTCCTATCTGCACCCCTCGTTAGAGCCGATCCTCCAAGAAACCTACGGCGTGTTGGTCTATCAGGAACAGGTCATGGCCATCGGGCGCGAAGTCGCGGGCCTGAACATGATCGACTCCAATAATTTGCTCAACGCGTTGCGCAAAAAACAATTGGAGAAAATGGCGAAGCTGGAGCCGGTCTTCCTGGCCGGGGTCAAAAAAACTTCACGGTTCACTGATCGCGAAGCGGATGCGCTGTGGGATCGTCTGAAGGAATTTGCGAAATACGCCTTCAACAAGGCGCACTCGGCCTGTTATGCGATTGTCGCGTACCAGACCGCCTTCTTGAAGGCGAATTACCCGGTGGAATTTATGGCCGCTCTGCTCAGTAGCGTGGTGGGCTCACACGATAAGATCAGCCTCTATATTGCCGAAAGCCGCAAGTTAGGCATCGAAGTGCTGCCCCCAGACGTGAATGCCAGTCGCGACGGGTTTTCCATTGAAAACGGGAAGATTCGCTTCGGCATGACCGCCATTAAAGGCGTCGGTGGCGGCGCGGTGGACGCCATCGTGGCCGCGCGCGAGCAAGATGGCCGTTTCGCCGATATCTTCGACTTCTGCTGTCGCGTCGAGTCGAGTGCCTGTAATCGGCTGGCACTGGATGCCCTCATCAAGTGCGGGGCCATGGACAGCTTGCCGGGCAACCGCGCGCAGAAGCTGACCCTGGCGGAGAACGCCATCGATATGGGGCAGTCCACGGCGCGTGACCGTGCGGCGGGGCAGATCAATCTTTTCGGCGATATTTCCTCGTCCACGCAGGCGGCCGTACCGCAGTTGCCGCCGATGGAAGAATACCCGGCCAAGCAGTTACTCGACATGGAGCGTGAATTCCTGGGGCTGTTCATCTCCGATCATCCGATCAACTCGCACCTGGAAACCTTGACCGAGTACCGCACCGCGACCATCGAAGAGCTGGCGGAGGCGCGCGAAGGTGATGAAGCGATTGTCGGGGGTATCCTGACTTCGCTCAAGCCCTACACCACCAAGACCGGCAAGCAAATGGCCTTCCTCACGCTCGACGACCTCACGGGAACCATGGAGATCACCATGTTCGCCGAAGTGTACGAGAAATCGCTGCGCTACCTGTCGATCGATAATATTCTGTTCATCAAAGGCACCCTTGATTTTGGGAATGGACGGACGACGACCAAGCCTACCGGCGCCGACGAGGATGACGACAAACCAGAGCCCAAGCTGCTCGCCATCGCCGTCGCCCCCGTGGATAATCCCATGGCCATCAAAGAGATGCTCCAGGCAAGCCCGCGGCGACGAAACGGGAACGGTAATGGCAACGGTAACGGCAACTACTATGGGCGCGCCGCCGCATCCACGGCCGCGGTGCCTATATCGACCTACGTCCCCTATATACGCCCGCAACCCGCGGTACCACCGCCGCCCGACGAGTTCACAGATATTCCGGAGGAAGAGATGGGTACATTTGATGATACCGATGCCCCACCGGCCATCGTGGAAGAAGCACAGCCCTCGGTAGCGGCGCCCTGCCGCATTACCGTCACGGCAGAGTTTGTTGCCTCGGAGCAATTCAGCAGCCTTCCCGCGCTGTTGCAGAGCTGTAAAGGGGACTCCCCGGTCGAGATTGCCATCGCCCTGGCGAACGGCCAGCGACGCCGTTGGCGCGTACCGGGCCTCGCGGTCAACGCCGAGCGTATCGCCAAGCATCTGATCATCTTGCGTGGCGCATCGCTCGAAGGGTAGTTTATACACGTGTGACGCGCCATCACGGCGCGCCACACGGTTTATATGGGGCCTTGAGGAGGCTTACATGATCTCTTCAAGCCCGACCACCACACCGGACAGTTCGAGTACCTTGCGCACAGCAAGGACAACGCCGGGCATGAATGATTCGCGGTTGATGGTGTCATGCCGAATCGTCAATGTCTGCCCCAACCCGCCAAAGATAACTTCCTGACTGGCAACCATGCCGGGTAAACGCACGGCGTGCACGCGAATATTACCGACGGGCATGCCACGACTCGCTTCCCCATGCTCTGGCTGTGCCTCATTCGCCAGGCGATTGTCGGTCATCGCGCGCATCAACTCGGCAGTGCGCAATGCGGTACCCGACGGCGCATCCAGCTTCTTCTCGTGATGGAATTCGATCACCTCGGCGTAGTCGAAGAACTTGGCCGCCGACTGGGCAAACTGCATCATAAGCACCGCGCCGATGGCGAAGTTCGGCGCGATAAAGACCGGGGTCTTGGCCGCGGCAGACAAGGTGCGTAGTTCCTCAAGGTTTGCCGCAGACAGTCCCGTGGTGCCGACCACGCCGGCGATGCCCAGGGGAATCGCCGTGCGTAAATTCTGCATAATCACGTCGGGGCGGGTAAAATCGATCATGACCTGCGCGCCACTCTGCGCGATCGCCTGGGCAAGATCCGCCTGTATGGCGACGTTGAGCGGCGCAAGACCGGCCAGCACGCCGGCGTCGACGCCAACCTGCGCGAGATCAACCGCCGCGACCACGTCCATCCCCGCGGCGTCCGTCACCGCCTTGACCACTTCACGCCCCATCTTGCCGGAGGCGCCCACGACTAAAACACGAATAGCTGACATGTATCTTTCTCCCTATGTACGTCCCATCCAACTTAACGCAGCGGGTCGTACGCTATCACGGTCATGCGCTGTTGCCCGAGACCGTCAATTTGCAAATCGAGTACATCGCCGGATTTGAGGAACACCGGCGGTTTAAGGCCCGCGCCAATACCGGATGGCGTGCCCGTCGCCAACAAATCGCCCGGCTGCAGCGTCATGGCGTGACTGGTGAAACTGATCAACTCCGCCACGGAGAAGATCATGTCACTGGTACTGCTGTGTTGGCGCAGGGCATCATTCACCCGCGTCGACAGGCTGAGCGTCTGCGGGTCGGGAATTTCATCGGCGGTGACCAGGTAAGGACCGACCGGACAAAATCCGTTATAACTTTTCGCGCGGAACCACTGGCTCTCCGCCCGCTGCACGTCGCGCGCGGTGACATCATTGACGAGGGTATAGCCGGCGACGTAGGCCAGCGCATCTTCGACCGAGACTTCATGACAGGTATGACCAATAACCACGCCGAGTTCCACTTCGTAATCCACTTCATGCGACCACGCCGAGGGCGGTAACATGAGGTCGTCTGTCGGGCCGGCAATCGCCGAAGGCGCCTTGGCAAACAACAACGGGTTGGCAGGCAAGGTGTTGCCCATCTCGGCGGCGTGCGCACGGTAATTCAAACCACAGGCGACGATCTTCCCCATGCCGGAGAGCGGTGGTCCGAGACGCACACTGCCGAGCGGAATCAGAGCTTGTTCCGGCAGCGGAGCCTCGGTGATGAGCTCCTGAATCTGCTCCAGCAGATCGAATTCCAGGATCTCTTCGATGCTATGCGGAGAAGCCAGTTCCGCGCGCTCAAGGTCAAGGATAAACATGTCGTCAATAACGACGCCTGGGCGTTCCTCATAGGGGTCGCCATACATCACCAATTTCATGACCTGCGCCTCCTCTGCACCAAATCACACCGGTATGATATCTTCGTCTTTCCGTGACCCTTTCCTTTTCTTGGTCAGAATTCACGGCAATTGCCTGGTAAAGCTGTCATGGTGTCAGTACAGCCGGCAAGGTGTCTCGTCATGGTTACGGAAGGAGCAACCATCGCATGCGGAGATGGAGGATGACATGGTCGAACACGGTAATATGATTATCATCGTCGGCGACGGCATGGGCGATTGGCCGGTTCCAGAGCTGGATGGCTACACGCCAATCGAGGCGGCGCGCACGCCCAATCTCGATCGTATGGCGCGCGAAGGTGAGAGCGGACTTATGGACCCCATCGCCGCCGGCGTACGCGCGGGGAGCGATACCGCACACCTGGCGATACTCGGCTTTGACCCCTACCAATACTATACCGGCCGTGGCCCCTTTGAAGCATCCGGCATCGGCATGGATGCGCAACCGGGCGATATCTGCTTTCGGGTGAACTTTGCCACCGTGGACGAGCAGATGCGTATTAGCGACCGGCGCGCCGGTCGTATTACCACCGGTACGGACCAGTTAGCGGCCACGCTGAACGGGTTGATGCACGATGGCTGCACCTTCCTCTTCAAAGAATCGGTCGCGCATCGCGCCGCCCTCATCATCCGCGGCCCAGGGTTGGGCCCGCACGTCACAGACGCCGACCCGCACGTTGAAGGCGTGACGCCGCATGTAGCCACCGGCGCGGATGCGGCCAGTCAGAAGACCGCCGATCTCGTCAATTGGTTCGTGCAACAATCCCATGAGCAGCTCAAGGACCATCCGGTTAACCAGGCCCGTAAGGCGGAAGGTTTACACCCGGCGAACATCGCGCTGCCGCGTGGCGCGGGGGGCGCGCCGGACCTGCCGTCCTTTGAGCGCCATTATGGTTTTACCGGGGCGTTGGTGGTAGAAGTGGGGTTGGTGAAAGGCATCGGGAAATACTTGCACATGACGGTGGTCGATGTCCCGGCGGCCAAGGGTGACTTGAGCACGGATGAACTGGCCCTGGCGCAAGCCGTTGTTGAGGCGCTTGCGCAGCACCCCTTCGTTCTCTGCAATTTAAAAAGCCCTGATGTTGCCGGGCATGACTTCAATCCGCAGCAGAAAATTCAGGCGGTGGAAAAGCTCGACAAGCTGGTCGGGTATGTGCTGGAACACCTCGGCGCGGATACCTACATGGTAGTCACGGCCGACCACAGCACGCCGGTGGCGGTCGGTGACCACACCGGTGAACCGGTGCCGATCGTGCTCTGGGGCCCCCACGTGCGTTCCGATCTGGTCGAGGGCTACGGCGAGCGTCCCAGCGCCAAAGGCACGCTCGGGCGCATAACCGGCAAGGATATCATGAAAATTCTGACGAGCTACGCGTTGCGACAGGAGAAGTTCGGCGCGTAACGCTATCTCGGCAACAAAAAAACCCTTCGTGCAAAGAATCTGATGACAAATTCCTTGCACGAAGGGTGGTGGGCAAGGGGGGACTCGAACCCCCACTCCGAAAGGAACTAGATCCTAAGTCTAGCGCGTCTGCCAATTCCGCCACTCGCCCGAGCACCGCAAATGTATCACAGGCGCTGGGGCGCGTCAAGATCACCCGGCATCATTGACAGTGCGTTAATGCACGCGCGTACCGCTTGTCAGCATGTCCTGATGGTCACGCGCTATCCCCTGGAACGGCACGTGACGGTCGAGTAAATGCAGCAGGTAGCGAATCGTGAACACGGGGATCGGCACGCTGACATCCCGTGCGCCCTCGCGCAGCAACGCGAGTATCTGCGGGTAGCGCGCCAGTTGCGCCGCGTTCAGGCTATCAGGCAACACCAAGAAATCAAACTCCTCCGCGGTCACCTGACTCGCGGCGCGACGCACGCCCTGCCCACCTGCAGCCGGATAATACTTCCCTGTGACAGGCAGAATTGACCCACCGCCAGGTACGATGACCGTTACCTGCGCCTCCCTCTCCAAGCGCTGTCGTACCTGTGAGACTTCAGCGAGTGTGGTACCATCGACGGCAATTAATCCAATGCGTAGTGCAAACAATGGCCAATCCTTCCTTTCATGAGGTCTTGTATCACGATTGTTTACGGGGTTGGCCTGCCGCAATCGCAGAAGATGTTGACTCTTCTCACACAGTCTGAAGAAAATGGTCGCGCGAAAGAACTCCCCCGCCAGCCGTGGATACGCTTTTGGCTCGTATTTTGCACCACACCGCTACAACCACGTTCGATTCTTGTAACAGTAGCGTCGGCTCGATCGACCAGCCATCCCTCATCCCGAGGCGGAGCGTCCGTGCGTTTTAAGTTGACGAATTTCCGGTATGATGTGAGAGTCAACACTGCAGTTCGCGCCCCCCACCGAGCCGCACAGCGAAGGAGACATTTGCATGCGAGTTTTCGGTTCATTGATCACCGCCACCCTGCTGGCGCTGTCAATCTCTACCGCTTTTGCGAAAACGGATACGCTCCACAAAGCCTACCCGCCAGCAACACCCACGGTTGTGACGCCAGCGATGATCACGCAGGCCAAGCAGATTCACGAGCAAAAAGTGATCGTGCTGCAACACCCGGAGAAGATGGCACTGTTACAGGCGAAATATGCCGCGATGTCCAAGGCACAGGGCACGGACTCCGCGTTTGCCCAAAAGGCGCCGTTCGTCGCGAAAGCGCGGCAGCACGAGGCAGCCAAGCATAATTGCCCGTATCATCAGGCAAAGACCGGTTGTTGTACCACAGCAACCAAGCCTTGTTGTACTACGGCAAAAGCTACCGGTTGCCAGAAATAGACGCATCTGCTTACTTACGACAACAGCCCGAGCCGTTATGGCTCGGGCTGTTGTCGTTATGCCTGGTACCTAACACACTCGCGCAGATCGGAACGGTGCAGGCGAAATTATCCCCTCAGGCGCCTTCCGGGTGCAATCGCGCCTTCATGGCTTCGATCATCTTGAAATGGTGCGTTGTTTCTCGTTCAAGGGCATTCAGCACGCGCTGCAGTTCGGGAGAATCGGTGGTAAATACGGCGAAAAGATTACGTTCGATATAGGTTTTCTCAATCAAGCTCGCGGTGGCCAACGCATGGGAGCTAGAGATTGGCGTGGCGCGATCACGTTCCAGCGTCTCCGTGAGAAATTCCAAGAACTCGCGGTAGACAGCGACGTTATCCCGGTTCATCAGGGTGTGGAGTAAACCCGCGTCCATGTCCAGCATTAAATCGCCGACCCATTGGCTATGGCGTACTTCATCTCGTGCCAGGCGTGACCAGAACGCTGTCAACTCAGGATTCTGGTCAGCATAGAGACGATATAAGTCACTGATCGTAATTTCAATGGCGGTCAGCAGACTGCCTAACGAACGTTGTGGCGTGTTGAGTTCCATGCTCGCATTGCTCCCTCACCGTTTGCGCCATTCTAACATCCCCCGTCGCCGACGGCAATGAATCCGTAAAGATTTACGCGGCGTCTTCCATGGTGGAGCCGTGGGTTCCCCAATCCTCTACAGTTTCAACACGCCCCTCTTCACTGGCGCGATAACCCGCGGTGACGATGTTCAGCGTATGCAATGCGTCACGGTGGCTGACTGGCGGTGGCGCGCCAAAGCGCAGGCATTCGTAGAGCGCCTGATAAAAATCGATAAAACTCTGGGCATGCGCCAGGTTAATCTCCGGGTGTTGCCAACTGCGCGTCGCATTTGAGAAGATGCCGAGTGGGTATCCCTCATGATCAAGCGTGAGCGTGCCTTCAGTGCCATACACCTCGAAGACACGCTGTCCACCGGACGGGACGCTCCAGGCCACCTGCACATTGGAAATACTGCCATTGCGGTGTGTCAACAAGGCCACCGCGGTATCGTCAACACTGAGTTCAGTGGCGAACGTCCCGATCTGCGCGGACACCGTTGCCACCGCTGCCCCTTGCAGGCTGACGCAGAGATAGGCGTTATGATAGCCGCTATCGATCCAGACGCCGCCACCGGCGATCTCTTGATTGCCATGCCACGCGGGATGATAGGTGGCGGTACCTGGCCCACTGCCCCCCGTCACCCCTTCGCATCGCACCAAAAACGGCTCACCAATCGCCCCCGCAGCCACCTGACGAATCGCCTCGCGAAATGGCGGATAATAGAGATAGTAGTGGAGAACCGTCACCAGCTTGCCTTGGATTTCCGCCAGGCGGATGATCTCTTCCGCATCACGCATGGAAAGCGCGAGCGGACGTTCCGTGAGCACGTGCACCCCGGCTTGTAACGCGGCAAGCGTCACCTCATGATGAAACGCGTGCGGCAAGGCGATACTGACCACGTCAATCGTTTCGCGTGTGAGCAAGTCGCGGTAATCATGATATCGATGCTCTGGCGCCACGCCGAGCAAAATGCCCGCCGCCTCCAGTGCTTCCGGTGAACGATCGGCGATGCCGACGACCTGGAAGCGATCATGTAACGCCTGCAACGCCGGCGCGTGACCGACGGTGACGGTCTTTCCGGCTCCAATCAAGGCTATTCGCAGCATGGCACCCTCCCGTTACAAATCGATTGCGTTGAATACAATCACACCTCAGCGCACGGAGCAATCGTACGTCTCTTCCGGTTGCACGGTAGTCTTTCCCGCATCGCGCGTGGAAGGATGAGAGATCGGTAGACAATTCACGTCGCCCCAGGAACACAGTATACGATTGTCCGGCATCATCGTGCGGTATGCTCGCACTACACGAACCAGTTCGGAGTCGTATCATGAAGACGAAGTTAGAGCAGTTGTATCCCTGGGTGGATGATCGCAGCGTCTGGCGAGAAACCGATGACCGTCTTCACCCCACAGTCGATCTCGCGGGCGTCGGGCATGGGGCATGGGTCGTGGGGAATGGGCGCGTCTTTGCCGTGCGTCACGATGAACCGTTCACACGCTTAAGTCACATCCTCGGTCCGGATTACCGCCGTGATACGCACTTCACAGATTGGGGCACGCAATTCCTGGTGCTGCGTCACGCAGCACAGCCTATCGAGTGGCAGTGGCAGCAAGCCTTTCGTGTCCGCCGCACGGCGCTCATTGGGGCGGAACTCCATGACGCCAATGTGCGTCTGCTGCTCGTTGATCTCGCGCCGCCGGAATGGCCGCTGATCTTGCGCACCATTGCCATCCAAAATGTCGGTCACACGGTGCTGTCCGACCTGCAACTCGACATACTGCATGAGGACATTCCTGATGGGCGTCTGCTCGGACTGGACGATGGGTGGGAGCTCTCACGCCCGGAGCGTATCCTCCGCGTACAGGTCATCGCGGGAACCCCGGAGACCGGTGACGGAT
>DASXVL010000565.1:0-4036 GCA_036504255.1 Armatimonadota bacterium
TCCACCCTCAACAACGTGGCGCTGTCCGGCTTCATCCCGAATGACAAGGAAGCCTACATCCGCTTCGGCAAGATTGACGTGACCACCAAGAAACCGTAACACGCGGTTTTTTGACAAGACACGGGCCCCTATCCCCCGCCCTGCGACAGGTTCGGGATAGGGGCCCGCCTGTCGTTAGCACCCCTCCTCCATTGTGCATTTATCCGCGCGCGCGAATCCCAAGTAGCTTTCTATACTGAGCGATGAGAGTGAGGGTAGTGATGACGATACGAGGGCTGTATGTGCTGTGTCTCGCCTGTTGCGCGGTGTGCCTGGCCAGTTGTGCGCGCAGCGCGAGTTTTTCTCCCCGCCAAGTGCCGGCCAGCGACGCGCGTATAAAGAGCTTGCGCCTGCCGGCGGGTTTTGCGGTGAACGTTTTCGCGCGCGGAGTCAGCGATGCGCGCATGATCGCCGTCGGGCCAAGCGGCGTGGTGTACGTCACCCAGCCGCAACGCAACCGGGTCACCGCGCTGTGGGATAGCAACCATGACGGGCGCGCCGAGGCGCAGCGGGCGGTGGTCTCCGGCATCAGCTACCCGCACGGTATCACCATCCACGCGAACAAACTCTATCTCGCCGCGCCCACGCGCGTCTACGTCGCCGATCTGCAGGCGGATGGCACGGTGAGCATGCCGCGGCTGCTCTTCAACGGTTTGCCGCCGGGGGGCCGCCATCCGAACCGCACGCTCGCCTTTGGCCCGGACGGCCTGCTCTACCTGTCCGTCGGCAGCAGTTGCAACGCCTGCGCGGAAGATCGCCCGGAGTACGCGAGCCTGCTGCGCATGCGGGCGGACGGCAGCGCGCGGCGAATCTTTGCGCGCGGGCTGCGCAACACCATCGGCTTTGACTGGCATCCGACCACGCACGTGCTGTGGGGCATGGACCAGGGGTCGGATGATCGCGGCGCAAATGTGCCGCCGGAAGAGCTCAACCGCCTGGAGGATGGCCGCCACTACGGCTGGCCATGGTGTTACGGCAAGCGAGTGGTGGATACCCTTACCCCCGGCAACCCGCCTGGCATGACGATAGCACAGTTCGCCGCCACCACCGCGCCCGCGGTGCTCGAATACCAGGCGCACAGTTCGCCCATCCAACTGCTCTTCTACACCGGGGCGTCGTTTCCCGCCACGTATCGCCACGACGCCTTTCTCACCTTCCACGGCTCATGGAATCGCCGTCCGTCCGTGGGGTACAAAGTGGTACGCGTGCGCTTCAACGCGCAGGGTGAACCCACCGGCTTCGAAGATTTCCTCACCGGCTTTCTGGCAAACAACGGGCAAGCGCAGTTCGCCCGCCCCTGCGGCCTCGCACAGTTGGGCGACGGCTCACTGCTCATCGGCGATGACAGCCAGGGGGTCATCTATCGGGTAAGCTATCGCGGTCGGTAACGCGCGAGACCCGCCGTGCGCAGCAGGAATGACGACCCGCCGCCGCGAATATCGCAAGGGGAAATTCCGTCCCGCCGTGCCACTGCACACGAAAGGGTTTTTATTCATGACGACCTGTATCGATACGATGGCCGCACGCCTCACGCAACTGCAAGCGCTGCTGGCGCAAAAAGAGATTGATCTGGCGGTGCTGCAGCTCAGCAGCGATCTCTTTTATTATGCCGGCTCGGTGCAGCCGTCGTACCTACTGGTACCGCAATCGGGCGCGGCGCGCGTGCTGGCGCGGAAGGCGCTCACGCGCATCGAGGCGGAGGTGTCACTCCCCGTGCATAGCTTCGCCGGGAGCAAGGATTTGACGGCCATCCTTGAGCTGGCCGGGGGGCTGGCGGCGCAGCGCATCGGCTTTGTCCTCGATACCGCGCCCTACGCCTCGGTGCAACGCCTGGCCCGCCTCATGCCGCAGGCGGAAATCGTCGATCTCTCCTGGGATCTGCGCCTGTTGCGCATGGTGAAATCGCCCGAGGAAATCGCCATTCTGCGCCGCTCCGGCGAGACCATGACCTGCGTGCCCGACGTGGCGCGCGACTACTTCGCGCCCGGAATGACTGAACTGGCGTTGAGCGCCACGCTGGAATACGCCTTCCGCCTGCAGGGGCATGACATGCTCATTCGCTGTCGTCGCGAGGGCATGGAAATGTCCGCCAGCGGCGTCTGTTCCTCCGGCGTGCGTACGCTGGCGGGCACCAAGTTCGAGGGCATTTGCGGCGGCACCGGCCTGTCGCACGCCGTGCCCTACGGCGCGACGGACACGCCCATCGCGGAGGGGGAACCCATCCTGCTCGATTTCGCCTTCGTGCGCGAGGGCTACCACCTCGACCAGACGCGCATGGCCTGCTGGGGCACACCGTCCGATACCGTACAACGCGCGTTTGACGCCATGCTCGCCGTGCAGCAGACCGTCTTCGACGCGCTGCGCCCCGGCGCGCGCTGGGAAGACGTCTACGCCCGCGCCGCCGCCCACGTGGAGGAACTCGGCTACGCCGACACCTTCATGGGCTATGGCCGCGAGCAGATCAGCTTCGTCGGTCACGGCGTCGGCCTGGAACTCGACGAGCCCCCCTTCCTCGCCCCGCGCATGCCCTACGCCCTCGCCGCGGGCATGACCCTCGCCATCGAGCCCAAAGTCGCCCTCCCCGGCATCGGCGTCGTCGGCATCGAAGACACCGTCCTCATCTGCGACGGCGCCCCCGAGCGCCTGACGATCTGTGACCAGGCGTTCATTGCGCTGGGGTAGGAGGCTGCAAAACGTGCGCTGACCGCCGACGCGGGGAACGGCCCTCGTTTTCTCCACATCCTTTCGCAAAGAATCCACATCGGGCTCTTGAGCGGTTGGGGGGTGGTCTGGCATACTGTGGATACGTTATATTTTCGGAGTGATCGAACACCGTATGCACACGCCCATCGCTGTAGGAATTGTCGGACTCGGCCGCAGTGGACGCGATATCCACGGCGCGGCGCTCAGCCTGGACCCGCGCTACCGCATCGTCGCGGTGGCGGACCGGGCGGACGAGCGCACGCGCGCGGCGGCGCAGCGCTGGGGATGCCGCACCTACGCGGAGGCCGCGCAGCTCTTTGCCGATCCCACGGTTGAACTGGTCATCATCGCCACGCCGTCGAGTAGTCATGCCACGCTGGCCATCGCGGCGCTGCATGCCGGGAAAGCCGTGCTCGTCGATAAGCCCATCGCCGCCACGCTGGCGGACGCCGACCGTGTCATTGCCGCCGCCCACGCCACCGGCCAGCGGTTGGCCGTCTTCCAAAATCGCCGCTTCGACGCCGATTTCCTCGCCGTGCGCGCCATCATCGACAGCGGACGCCTGGGAACCATTCATTATATCCGCCGCGCGCATACGCTTCATTGCCGCCGCACCGATTGGCAGGCCCTCACCACCTGCGGGGGCGGCATGCTCAATAACTGGGGCGTGCACCTGCTCGACCAGGCGCTGCAGTTGTTGGAGTATCGCGTTGACGCCATGCACTGCGACGCGCGCTTGACGGTGAGCGCCGGCGATGCGGAAGACCAGGTGTTGGTGACACTGCGCGGCGCGTTCCCGGTGTCGGTGGAGATGTTCTCCGCCTGCGCCATTCCGCAACCGGAATGGCTGGTGGTCGGCAGTTACGGCACACTGGTCGGCGACCGGGAACGCCTGCGCTGCCGCTACTGCGTGTCGGAGGACCTTGCGCCGTTGCCGCTGGCGGCGGACATTCCCGCTTTTGCGGACTATATCTTTCCCGAAGAAGACATCGCCTGGCGCGAGGAGCAGATCGAGCTGCCGCCGAGCCCCACGCTGGCGAATGATTTTTACGCACGGCTTTACCCGGCGCTCTGCGGCGAGGCGCCGTTGCCCGTCACCGCCGAAGAAAGCCGCGCCGTGCTGGAACTGATCGCGCGCTGCCGCGCAACCATGCAACCAAGTGAGGTGCCCTGCTAATGTCTACTGCCCTGCTACCGACCGTGCCTTTTGGCGCACATCAGATCACCCGGCTCATCAGCGGTGCGAATCCGCTCTGCGCCTGCTCGCATTGGTCCGTCGCGCGCGACCAGGAGA
>DASXVL010000566.1:0-8298 GCA_036504255.1 Armatimonadota bacterium
TTGTTCTCATAGTAGGTGCGCATCGAGGCATGAATGGTGCCGGTCACCCAATAGAGCATGATATTGGTGAGCAACTCATCTTTGGTGAAACGCCGCTCGACATCGCCTGCGCAGTCGCTCCAGGCGCGAAACTTCTCTACCAGCCATGCGGCCAGCCCGGTAGGCGAGTCGTTGAGCCCATAGGCGAGCGTTTGTGGCTTGGTCGCTTGAATCATCGCATATGCGCCTTCACGCATCATCCAGTCCTGGATGGCATTGAGATATTTTTGCTCGGCCGCAGATAAATTCGACTTGTCACCAGGTTCGATGGGAAACCCGAGGTAGGTCAGGTGGATCGCGGCGAGCCGTTCGGGATGCGCTAACGCCAACAGCCGTGTGACGCCACTGCCGAAATCCGTCCCCCCCGCGGCAAAACGTGGGTAACCGAGGACGTCCGTCATCAAGCGCAGCCACAATTCGGCGGTGCGTTGCAGCGTCATGCCATGCTCGGTGGGGCAGTCAGAGAAGGCGAACCCTGGAAGCGATGGTACGATGACATCGAATGCGTCCGTCGCATCGCCGCCGAAACGCGCCGGATCGGTGAGGAGT
Organism: Armatimonadota bacterium; assembly: GCA_036504255.1. GTDB lineage: Bacteria > Armatimonadota > Hebobacteria > CAIYQO01 > CAIYQO01 > DASXVL01. The sequence goes on from DASXVL010000566.1 coordinate 589, forward strand.
GGGATGATTTTGTACATCTCAAAGAACGACCCGGGCCAACCGTGGGTGTAGATGAGGGGCAATGGGTGTGGTCCCCGACCGCGTTCGTGGATGAAATGGATGCCGAAACCGTCGATCTCCGTGCGATACTGCGCGAATCGGTTGAGCATCGCCTCCTGTGTCCGCCAGTCAAACCCGTCACGCCAATACCCAACGAGCTCTTGCATATAGCCCAGCGCTGCGCCGTATTCCCAGCCCATTGACACGGCATCCGGCCAGCGCGGGTTCGCCAACCGTGCGTGTAAATCGTCCAATGTCTCTTGCGCGACCTGAATCGTAAACGGTATGACATCCATGTTCTCGCTATCCTCTCCCCACCCGGCAAGTGTTCACGCGTATGCAGATCGAACCCCAGGATACCGCGGGTATTGCCGCCGGTATCCTGGCGTAGGGCGAAATATCGGGACACCGTCGTTATGCCAAGGTCCGCACGGATTTTTCACGCTCCCATTGGCGCGTCTTGGCGGCAGCGATGAATTTGTCGGTGTCGTTGGCATCCACCACGCCGGCGTCCTGTCCGACATTCGCGCTGCATAACAACGCTTGGCCGCCTTTGTCGAAGGCGATGGCCTTGAGGTGCCCGAACGCATCGCGCACGAAATCGATGGCGGCGCTTTCCGTAGACAATGCCTGTGCGCTTTCGTCGGAGAGAATGACGGCGACGGCATCGAAGAGCACGGACGGTGTACCGGCCAGTTGCCCGTCGGCCGCCAGTATCGTGCCATCGGCCAACTTCGCGCCCCCCACTTTGGGGGCGATGATTTTCACGGTTGCTCCCGCTGCCGTCGCGGCCGTGTTGAGCTTGTCAATCACCGCGCCGTCTGAGCCATCGGCGATGAGGATGCCAATCGCGCGGCCCATGAGCGTGTCTTTCATCTTGCCAATGATCTGCAAGGCGGGCGACGGCGCCATTTCCTGCACGGGCGCTGCTGCCGCAGGCGCAGCGGGCATGTTGTCGAGCGCCAGACCTGCGGCGACCCGCTTGGCGAGATCCTCGTCGATATGTCGTAGGTGACCGGTCATCGCTTCACGTACGTGCATGTGTTCGAGTTTGGATAACTCAAATACGAGCGCGGAGGCGATGTGCGCCTGTTCATACGCGGTTTGACTGCAATAGAAGAGCCGCGCCTGGCTGTAGTGGTCGGCGAAGCTCTCGGCGCGAATGCGGCCTTTCTCGCCGGTTTCGGTGACAGCAGCGCTCCGAAAGCCCTGCTCCGGTGTTTCGCGTGGCGAGTCTGCTGACAGGGAGTTGGGCTCATACGCCACACGGCCCACCGGTTGTGCCATCTGCATGTGTCCGTCGCGTTGGTGGTTGCCGAACGGGCACTTGGGCGCGTTGATGGGGAGCTGGTGGAAATTGGGCGAGCCCAGGCGCGACAGTTGCGTGTCGAGATAGGAGAATAAACGGCCCTGCAACAGCGGATCATTCGAGAAATCGATGCCGGGCACGATATTGGCGGGACAGTATGCCACCTGCTCGGTTTCCGCGAAGAAATTGTTCGGCCAGCGATCCAGCACCATGCGGCCGATGGTTTGTAAGGGCACCAATTCTTCTGGAATCAGCTTGGTCGCGTCCAGATGATCGAAGGGGAATGTATCCGCCTCCTCCTGCGTGAAAAGTTGCACGGCGAATTCCCACTCCGGAAAATTCCCCGCCGCGATGGCCTCGAACATATCGCGCCGATGAAAGTCAGGATCAGCGCCGGAAATTTTGACGGTCTCATCCCAAATGGTGGACTGCAAACCGAGTTTGGGACGCCAATGGAATTTGGCAAAGGTGGATGCGCCGGCGTCGTTTATCAGTCGGAAACTATGCACGCCAAAGCCTTCGATCATGCGGAGCGAACGCGGCAGGGTGCGATCGGACATGATCCACATCACCATATGCATGGATTCCGGCGTGAGCGAAATGTAATCCCAGAAGGTGTCGTGCGCGGTAGCCGATTGTGGGAAGCCACGATCGGGTTCCATTTTGACGGCATGGATGAGGTCGGGGAATTTGATGGCATCCTGGATGAAGAACACCGGGACGTTGTTGCCGACCAGATCCCAGTTGCCTTCCTTGGTGTAAAACTTGACGGCAAAGCCGCGTACGTCGCGTGGGGTATCTATCGAGCCCGCGCCGCCGGCAACGGTGGAGAGACGCGTGAATACGGGCGTCTTCTCACCGACTTCGGTGAGTATCTTGGCGGTGGTGTATTTTTCCAATGAGGCGGTCAGTTCGAAGAAGCCATGCACGCCGGTCGCGCGCGCATGCACGATACGCTCGGGGATACGCTCGTGATCGAAATGGAAGATTTTTTCACGCAGGACAAAATCTTCCAGCAGCGTTGGACCATGCGCATTGGCCCTGAGCGAATTTTGATTATCGGAGATTGCGACACCCTGGTTAGTGGTGAGAGCCGGGTGCTCGCCAGCAGTAACCTGGTGCAATTCTCCGCCGGCTGCGACCTGTGCATCCTTATCCTGTTTGCCTTTTCCAGAATTACTCGTCATAGCAACTCCTCCAGTTAACGATGCATAATTGAACAATCAACAACAAAGCGGCTCATTGTTCTGGCATGCAGCGGTACTGTATTGCTATGAGCCGCCCATATGATGGACCATAAATATGCGGGGAGCCCCAACCAACGCGGAGCAGTTCACCCGCATCATTATAGGTGCTGATTGCCGCGTGCTCGATAACTCCTTGTCGTCGAATGAACGCAAGCGGGCAAAATGTCGGTGCTAATGTGGCTGCCCGCGACGCCATTTCGCCCCGGCGTTTGACAGTTCCGAGAGAGAGGGATGCCCTTGTGTGCGTGTGTACAAGGGAAGAGGACTGGAGACGTCCGGGCTTGACCCCTGTTTCAGACAGTGCTGTTGACACCAAGCCAACCTTCAGTCCATAGCACTGTTTGGAAGCCGACCGCAGTCGCGCTCAGCCTCTCGACAGTACATCTCCGGACCTGCATCTCGCGGCACGCTGAGCGCGACTCCGGGCTGCGGCCCTGCATCGGCTTCCAAACGGTGCTGCTGACACGAGCCGAGCCTGAGGTTCGTAGCACGATCTGGAACTGCCTGGATGTGTTTGCTTACGAGGCGCCTACACGACAATGGAGTGATAATGCGACGTTCGTGTCAGGACGAGCCCACGAGAGCGTCGTGTTGCGGGCTGGCCCCTCAGTCATGCACGATCTGCCCTTGATAAGGGATGAAACCATTGCGTTGGCGGTAGGTGGTGGGACTGAGTTGCGTACGCACTTTGAAGAGCCGGCAGAAATAGGTGACGTCGCTAAAGCCCACCTGATGGCCGATCTCTTTGACCGAGAGCGCAGAGGAGACCAGCAACTCTCGCGCTTTGCGCAAGCGGGCCTCGATGATGAGTTGCAGTGGTGTGGCGCCCAGGAACTGCTTATAGAGCGCGTGTAAATGTGAGGGGCTAACACCGGAGACCTGCGCCAGGGCGGCAATGGTCAGTGGTTCCTGATAGTGCTGCGCGATATGCGCTTGGGCGCGCATGACCGGCAGGGGGAGCGTATCCATCTGGCGGCGGCGCAGATACACTTGCGCTTCCCAGAGCAGGCGGGCGTAGTGGTAGCCCATGAACAGGTCGCTCGCGCTGGTCTGTTGCTGGCAGCACTCCAGCGCCAGTTGGCAGACCTGCGCACATTGCGCAGTGTCCAGCCAGTGCGTGTACCTGGGCGTGCGTGCCGCGGGTAGGCCATCCACGCGAAAGACGAAGACGATGGTGACATACGGATCACGCGGGTCGGAGGTGACCTCGACAATATCACCGGTATAAAACCAGAGCATGGCCCCCGGCCCGGCATCGACGGGCTGCCCGTCAACGACAAAGGCGCCATGTCCGGCGGTGATGACTTCGATTTCCTCGTAGCCCGGGAGTATCACGCGGGGGCGGTGATAGCAATTGGGCGGCGAGGCATATTTGAAGATGTGTTCCAACTGCGTGAGATGGGTGAACGGCATGGCGGACACCTCGCGATGATCGTACAATATATCGTAGTTTTCGCTAATTGACGCTCGCCAACGCGGGCGGGATACTATGGCATAAGCGTACTACCTCGCGGAGTATTCTGCAACTGGTTGAGGCGACGCTGGGGGTCTGGGACGCAGATCGGCCTAGCAGCCTGTTGAAGTACTCCGGTGGTCAGATGGCTGAGGCATTTTTTCGTCTGTGGCGATGGATTTTCGACGGCATATCGGGCAATATTCCAAAAAATCCATCGTCACAGGCGGAAAAATGGCCAGCCAGATGCCGCCGGCGGAGTACTTCAACAGGCTGCTAGCGAAAGGATTGAGCACAATGTCATCGACGCAGCTTCAGTATAAACCTTCGGCCTATCGCCCGTCGGTACGCATGGCGCAATTACGCCAGCGCGCCATGGCCCACCCGGCGGAATTGGGGCCGTTAGGCGGCTTTCGCCCCTATTTTTATCTTGAGGGGTGGCATGGCGCGGCTGGTCTGAGCCTGTCGGAACGCAACGGCGCCGCGCTGGCCCAGGTCATCGCCAACATGCCGACCTTCATGGTAGCCGGTGAACTACTCGTCGGGGAGCATGGCAATGGCGGCGATCTGTGCAATTTTCGTGCACGCTTTCCGGACGACTACGCGCCCACGAGCTTGTCGCCGGCCTTATCGGAGGCGCAGCGTGCGCGCATGACGGCCTGGGTGCAGCAGCAACCCTTCGCCTGGATGCCGCTCGGCGGAGCCGCGACACCCCCTGCCGCCTATACGACTGCGCACGAGCAGGGGCTCATTGCCGTCTGGGGCACCGATCTCAACCACAGCATTCGCGACTACGCGAAAGTTTTGCGCCTCGGTTTCGCCGGCATACTGGCGGAAGTGCAGCAGGCGCTGGCAGCCATCGCGCTGGATATGCCGGATGCGAGCGAGCGCCGTGCCAACCTGCTCGCCTTTGCCAAGATTTGCGAAGCGGCGCTGACCCTGGGCACGCGCCATGCCGCGCAGGCACGGGAACTAGCGGCCGCCTGCGCTGATCCGGGGCAACGCGCGGAATGGGAGGCGATCGCCGAGGTCTGTACGCAGGTACCGGCGCAACCCGCGCGCACCTTCCGTGAAGCGCTGCAGGCGTTATGGTTCGCGCACATGATGACCGTATGGGAAGACGGAGTGAACGCCAACGGCATCGGGCGCATCGATCAGTTCCTCTGGCCGTATCTGGAGCGCGACCTCGCGGACGGGCGCATCACCTGGGACGACGCGGCGGAACTACTCGCCGCGCTCTGGGTCAAGCTCTACCAGGATTATGATGTGCAGCAGATGATGATTGGCGGGCAAACGGTGCAGGGCGAGGATGCGACCAATCCGTTGAGCTACCTGGTGCTCGATGTCACGGAAGGGCTGGAATTCGTGCGCTGTCTCTCCGCACGCCTGCACACCCGATCGCCGCGCGCCTTCGTGGCGCGCTGCCTCGACCTGGTCGCCAAGGGTGGCGGCATTCCCTTTTTCTTCAACGACGAGGCGCTCATTCCCGCGTTGACGTCCCACGGTATCCCGCTGGCGGATGCGCGCGACTACGCCGCCATCGGCTGCATCGAGATTACCATCCCGGGGAAGGCCAACCCGCATGCGGTGAGCCATTGGATCAACCTGGCGAAATGCCTGGAACTCGCGCTCAACGATGGCCGCGATCTGCGCGATGCGACGCAAGTGGGGCCGCACACCGGCACTCTGGTCGAGCATCAATCGATGGACGACATCTGGCAGGCCTTCACCACGCAACTGCGCTATGCCGCCGAGCTGGCGGTCTACGGTTCCAATGCGGCGGAACACGCCCACCGCCAGCAGTACCGCTTGCCCTATCTCTCGCTGTTAACTGAAGATTGCGTCGCCAATGGCCGCGATATTATCGAGGGAGGCGCACGCTACAACTACCATTCCAGCGCCGCCATGGGCATCCCAAATGTGGCCGACAGTCTCGCCGCGCTGGCGCAGGCCGTCTACCGCGAAGGGCATGTCGGGCGAGAACAGTTGCTTACCGCGCTGCGGAACAACTATGCCGGGGAGGAAAGCCTGCGCCAATACCTGCGCAACAAGCTGCCGAAGTACGGCAACGATGAAGAACTGCCCGATCAGTACGCCGCCGACATCGCCCGCCATTACTGTGAACTGCTCGGGTCGTATGCGACCGCCGGCGGGGGTACCTTCTTTACCCACCTCTTCACCTATACCATGATGCTGGCCTACGGCAAGTCTACCGGGGCGTCTCCTGATGGGCGGCTGGCCGGCGAGCCATTGGCCTACAGCGTCTCCCCGGTACAGGGACGGGATAAGGTGGGGTTCACCGCGGTGCTCAATTCCTTGAGCCGCATTCCGCACCACCTGGTAGCGGCCAGCAGTTCGGCGATCCTCGAAGTCGATCCCTCCCTGCTCGCCGGCGCGGGCCGCGAAGCCTTCGTGGACCTGATCAGCACCGCCATTCAGCAGGGGGTCGGGCAGTTGCAGTTCAACGTGGTGAGCGCCGACACCTTACGCGCCGCGCAAGCGCAGCCGGACCAATATCGCAATCTCTGCGTACGCGTTTCCGGCTTCAGCCAACAATTTTTGCTCTTGGACCAGGAGATGCAAGAGCATATCATTGCCCGGACGAAACACCGGCGGTGAAGGTACGACATAGGTAGCCCTGTGGCGGCGCCCGGTGGCAGGGAGACCCCTTCGAGCAGAGAACAGTATGAGCAGGTCTGGTTCTCGTCCCAACCAGGGAAGGGGAAACTCTGATGTTCCGTGTGACCATACTCGGTGTGCTTTGCCTGCTCTCCGGAAGCCTTGCCCTTGCGGAGACGACGGCTGGGCTCCATACCCGTAACGGGGTGACCATGGCGCCGTTGGCGGTGGTCGTCACCTGGCTCGGCGGGACGATGAGCGTGCCTGCGCCGGATCGCTCGGTCACCGTGCGTTGGGGTCACGACTCCTTGCGTCTCTCCCTGGACAGTACCGTGGCCGTGCGCAACGACGAGACGGTTTTGCTGGAGCGTCTCCCCGCGCTGGAGGAGCAGGTGCTCTATGTGCCGCTGAGTCTGTTGCGCAGCGCGTTCAAGGTCACGCTGACCTGGGATGCCACCCAATCCACCGCGACGCTCACACATCCGCAAATAGCCAAGCCGCTGGTGCTGGTTCTGGTGAAGACAGCGGTGGAACTGCGCCAGGAACTCGATATGGCGATTTTTCAGGGGATGCTGGAGGCGGTGAAAAGCATCATATCCGCGCACCCGGAACTCCTGAACGCGAAGAACCCCCAGGGCATTCTCCCGCTGGGCCAGGCGATCGCATATCAACAGCACGATATCGTCAACTACTTGATCGCGCAGGGCGTGGATCTCAAGCCGATGCTGCCACTCCAGCTAACCTACCTGCATCTGGCCGCCGCAGAATATGACGACACCGCATTGCTCGCGTTGTTGGTGAAGAAAGGGCTGGCGGTGAATGCCACCGCGGACAAGGGGATGACCCCGCTGCTTGCGGTCTGCTGCACAACGCAGAATATAGACAACGTGCGCTGGCTGCTGGAACACGGGGCACACCCAGATGCCGCGCTGAAGCTGTCGAAGGAGGAGCTGGAGCGGGTGAACGACGCGCAACGGGCCGTCATGACGGCCCCATGGTTCGGCACCGCGCTCTGTCTCGCCGTGATGTACGAACATCCCGAG
>DASXVL010000567.1:0-6200 GCA_036504255.1 Armatimonadota bacterium
TTCCGCGCCGCGCATCTTATACTGCCGTACCCACAATTGGCACGTGTACCGGGATACCATGCCTTGTTTCACCTGGAACCACGGTTTCGTCAACCTGGGCGGTCGATCAACCGTTTGCATGTAACACCGGACACACTGGCGCAACTCACGACGCAACTGGCGCTGCTCGAAGAGGAAGTGACACGCCGTACGGTGGGGTACGAAGCCATGGCGCTTGGCGCCTTCACGCAAATCATCGTGACATGCGCGCGGGCCTATGGGCAACTTCTTACCCCGGCCTCCCATGCCATGTTGCGCCTTGGGGATGTCTTGAGTGCCATCCATACGCGCTATAGCGAGTCGTTGTCCGTGCAGGATCTCGCGGCCATCGCCTATCTCTCACCGAGCCATCTGGCGCGCCTCTTTCACGAGGCGGTCGGCATGGCGCCCATCGCTTATCTCATCCGCTTTCGCATGCAACATGCGGCAGAGTTATTACGCCAGTCCACGCGGAGCGTGGCCGACATCGCCCAGGCGGTGGGCTATACGGATAGCAATTACTTCACGCGGCAGTTCAAGCTGACCATGGGAATCAGTCCACTCGCTTACCGGAAATCCGCAGGCCGCTTGGACGCCGTGGCGAGATAGCGTGCGTCCGGGCCCTGTTGCTGCAACAGTTGGAAGTTGCCGGAACGGAAGCGCACGTCGATGGTCGGCTCCCCCACCGCGGCGTCTTCGAGACGCCGCAGATGGAATTGCACATCGGTCAACGGCAGAAAATCCGGAATATTCGCCTGCCGTAAGGTGTGCTGGTAATTATCGGCGTCAAAGCTCAGGATAGAGGAGACGCCGAACCCGGCGAGCATGCGCATCGCATACACCGGGAAGTCGTGCGCCGCGCGGAAACGTGGAAGCGCGAGGAGTTCGGAGAAATGCAACCAGGCAAAGAGCGAACCTGGATGCGGTTGCTCGACGCTCTTCGCCAACACGCGTGAGATCTGCCAGAGCAGTTGTTCGGGTACGACGGTGCAGGGATTGATATCCCAAATATGCAGCGCGGGACAGTTGCCGAATGTCTCCGCATCGAACGGTACGCAGGGCGCCTCCGCAAGCACGCGGAAACAATCATAGGGCGGCATCTCGCGCATCCACGCCTGCAGCATGGGCACGTACTCCGTGCGCAGGTTGAGCAGCAAACACGACCGCCCGTGCTGCAAGGCGTGGGCGCACGCATAGAGCGAGAGAAGATCCTTCGACGTGCGTGGCCCGCCATGCAATGCCAGCGAGCCACCGGGCATCCACTGACTCGCCAATGCCGCGTCGAGTTGCGCCAGGTGGGGTGTGGCGGTGGGGATGCTGAATCCCGGTTGATAGGCGTCATCCTTGACGCGCGCCGCCCGTGTCGGCAAGGCGACCAGCTCCGGTACGCCCCAGCAATCCAGCGCCGGGTAGATCTCCAGGCGTTCTTGCGTAGTTAGTAAATGCCGACCATCCGCCAGGCGCTGCCAGCGCGAGCGGAGCACTTCCAGCGCATAGCTGGTCAGCCCGTTTTCCATCGCCTCCGCGCCGCCAGGCAAGGCCACGCGCGTGCGCAAGACCACGTCGCAGACGGACATCGCCTGCTCGCGAATCGTGTCCCGAGTCGGGTCATCGGATTCCCCGGCGAGGACAATTGTCAACACGTCGTGCACTCGCAATGATTTCAGCAGTTGATCGAGGCCGACGCGATCGAGATCCTGCAGCCCGTCCAGGGAATCGATCACCACCACGGCAGGCCGATGCTGCGCCACCACGGCCAACAACTGCTGTGCGACGAAGGAAAAATTTCCCGGGGCGCGCACGACATGTACCGGTAATCCTGCCGTCTCAGCGGGCGCGGCAGCGCCGACGACAAGCTGTACTTTTTCGCCCGCGGCACAACAGGTCAGCACCACCGTTTCCAGCAGCGCGACGGCACTCTGCGCGCTACTCTCCGTCGTCACATAAAGGACAGGGCGCTGCACTTCCAACGCCACGCGCACGGCAAGCTGGGCACTTAGCCGCGCCTTGCCCGTGCCCCAGCGCCCGAAGATCAGCAGGGACTGCGCCAGGCGCAAACCCTGGCCGTAGGTCAAGAAATTGATAACAGCGTGATCCGCCAGCACGTACCGGGGCGTCACCATGCCATGCAGTCGCTGTGACAAAACGGCCAGTTGCGCCACGGTGACCTGCGGCGTGAGCAGGCAGGAGGAGAGGTAGGCGAGGGTCGCAGGGGTGAAATCGAGCGTGGCGGATACTAACGGCAGCGACGCGGTCTGCGCATACCCTTGCGCCGTCAAGCGGCCGAGGGCACGCTCTATCTCACCAGCGATGGTTATCAGCGACGCAGTGCCCGCCGGCGGCAGCGTCACTTCCTGCTGCAGGGCAGTGGCATCACACCCGAGCGCCAGCGCGACGAGAGCATAGATCGTCCGCGCTTCGTCCAGCGTGATATCCGTGCAGCTCACATCATCCTGCCGCTGCAGCGCGACGGCGTCGCCGAGAAAAAGCCGAACAGACTCAGTGAGCGTCCAATTTGCCATTGTCAAGGGCAACCGGGGATGGAGCGCCGCACGAAACAGATCCAGGCTCGTCGGCGCGAGGAGTTGCTGCGCCAGCGCTGCGAGGACCTGCATGAGCAACGCTTTGGCTGCGCGCGGTAATCCGCTAATCAACGGCGTCGCGCGCTTGCGACCGGGCGTTGCTCTGGTGGACGCACGTTCCTGGCGCAGGGTCTGTATGTCTTCCTGGCCCAGATGCAGCACCCCGTCAACGCGCACGGTGGCGAAATTCCGCTGTTTCACCAGTTGATAGATGCGTTGTCGCGAGATGCCCAGCACCTGTGCCACTTGCGGTAAGGGCAGCAGCGCCGATGATCTTGACGCGATTGCTTGAGCAGCCTGCGCGTCTGTGATTACGCTGTCATGTGTCATTGCAGTTTGTCCTGATAGCCATGTCAACCAGATGATATCTGACACCACTGTATCGGAGAAGTGCAGGGCTGTCAAGGGAACATCTCCCCCCGTGCGTGCTGTGGAATCATACCACACGTTACTATACACAAACATGACAAGCTATTGACAATATCACTATCTTTCGTTATAGTCCGTACGAATAAGCACGGGTGCCGGACTCTCCGATTACCCGCATCGCTCAGCTTCACTTGCGCTGTGCAGCGACTGCTCCTAGAGGAGATTACCGCCATGACCCCAGCGTCACATATTTATGCCGTCATTCTGGCTGGGGGGTCCGGCGTACGCTTCTGGCCGCTCTCGCGTGAACTCGACCCCAAGCAACTGTTGTCCATCTTTGGCACCGACTCGCTTATCAGCCAAGCGGTGTCGCGCATGCGCCCCTTTCTGGGCCCGTGTCCGAACCCCACCATGATTATCACGAACGAGCGGCTGGTGGAACCGCTGCGCGACCACTTGACCGAGTACGGCAACGACTGGCCATGTCCGGTGGAGTTCCTCATCGAGCCTGTCGGACGCAACACCGCCCCCGCCCTCGCGCTGGTGGCGGCCGAGTTGATGCGGCGCGACCCCGAGGCCATCATGTTCGTGCTGCCCTCCGATCACCTCATGCAGGGCGAAGTGGTCTGGGCGGAGACTGTGCAGGCGGCGATCGCATTGGCGCGCGGGGGCTATTTCGCCACCATCGGCCTGCTGCCGACGCGACCCGAGACCGGGTATGGCTATATTGCCGCCGGTGAGCCTCTCACCGCATTCAATTGCGGCAACGCCCATCCATGCCGCGCCACGCGCTTCGTCGAGAAGCCGGATCGTCAGCACGCCGAAGAATACCTGCGCGACGGTTCCTTCTACTGGAACGCCGGCATGTTTTGCTTGTCCGCCGCGCAATGCCTCAAGGAACTGGCCCAGATGTCGTCTGACGGCGCGCTGATCGTCGAGACCTGCCGCGCGCTGATCGAGATTCCGCGCGACCGCTGGCTGGACGATGCGCCGCGCGCGCGCTTTGCAGCGTTGCCCGCGCTATCGATTGACGTCGCCCTCATGGAGCATTCGCCCAGCGTGGCCGTCATCCCCGCCGCGCTCAACTGGCACGATGTCGGCTCCCTCCTCGCACTGGAAACTCTGCAGGAAGCTGATGCGGATGGCAATATCCGTATCGGGCGCGGGGTGGACGTCGATGCACATGGCGTCACCGTCTACAGTACGGAACGCCTGGTGGCCACGTTAGGGATGGAAGATATCCTCGTCGTCGATACCCGCGATGCGACCCTCATCTGTCCGAAGGACCGCTGCCAGGATGTGCGCGCGGTCGTCAACGCGCTGCACGTGCTCGGCGCGGCGGAATTAGCCGAACCCTGTCGGCAGGTGCGGCGTTGGGGCAGTTGGACAACGCTGCTGCACGGCGACAATTACCAGATCAAACTTGTCGAGCTGTACCCCGGCGCTCGCACCGCCGTGCAGCGCCACCAGCAGCGCAGCGAGCATTGGGTGGTACTGGAGGGTAGCGCCGTCGTCTGGCGCGACGCCGACATCCTCACTGTCGGCCCCAATGAGATGATCGATATACCGGCGGGCGCCACACATGGCCTGACGAATATCGGCGCGACAACCTTGAAAGTCATTGAAATTCAAAGCGGTGTACTCCTCAATGAGGATGACACCGAGCGTATGACACCAACAATGGTGGAGGATACACATCATGAGTAAACGTGCCCTGGTCACCGGCGTTACCGGTCAGGACGGCTCATATCTCGCCGAATTCCTGCTCGCGAAGGGCTATGAGGTCTACGGCATGGTGCGACGGCTGTCGTTGGAAAATTACGATCGCATCGCGCATATCCTGGATGATATTCATCTAGTCGAGGGCGATCTGCTTGACGAATACAGCCTGCTCGATGCCGTAGAGCAGGTCGGCCCTGACGAGTTATATAACCTGGCGGCGCAGTCCTTCGTGCCCACCTCGTTTCGCCAGCCCATACTCACCGCGCATTATGATGGATTGGCGATCACGCGCTGGTTAGAGGCGATCCGCCGCATCAAACCGGATACGCGCTTCTACCAGGCCTCCACCTCCGAGATGTACGGCAAAGTGCGCGAGGTGCCGCAAACCGAGGAGACGCCGTTTTACCCGCGTTCGCCTTATGGCGTGGCCAAGGTCTACGCCTACTTCATCACCGTGAATTACCGTGAATCCTACGGCTTGCATGCAAGCAACGGCATCCTGTTCAACCATGAATCGCCGCGACGCGGCCTCAAATTCGTCACCCGCAAAATCACCGATGCGGTGGCGCGCATCAAGCAGGGCCAGCAACACGAGTTACGCTTGGGCAACCTGGAGGCGAAACGGGACTGGGGCTTTGCCGGCGATTCCGCCCGGGGCATGTGGCTCATGCTGCAACAGGACAGCCCCGGTGACTATGTATTGGCTACGGGCGAAGAGCACAGCGTGCGGGAATTTTGCCAAGTCGCCTTCGCGCACGTCGGACTGAACTATGAGGACTACGTCGTCGTCGACCCGGAGTTTTATCGCCCCGCCGAAGTGGAGCGCCTGCTCGGTGACCCGACGAAAGCACGCGTCGAACTTGGCTGGGTACCGGAGGTGTCCTTTGCGGCATTGGTGCAGATGATGGTCGAGGCGGATATGGAACGCGTCGCAAACGCGAGAGGGACAGTGTTGCTATGAGCTTCTGGGACAATAAGCGAGTGTGCGTCACGGGCGGCGCGGGCTTTCTCGGCGCTTGCGTCGTGGAGGAGTTGCTGCGTCGTGGCGCGGCGCACCCCTTCGTACCACGCCGCAAAGAGTATGACCTGACCAGGCGGGATGATATCCTGCGCTGCCTGGCCGATGCGCAGCCGGACATCATCCTCCACCTGGCGGCCGTCGTCGGCGGCATCGGCGCCAATATGTTGAACCCCGGAAAATTCTTCTACGATAACGCCATGATGGGTATTCAGCTTATCGAAGAGGCGCGACTGGCGGGCGTAGAGAAATTCGTCGCGCTGGGCACCATCTGCGCGTACCCGAAATTCACGCCCATCCCCTTTCGCGAGGAAGACCTCTGGCACGGGTATCCCGAAGAGACGAACGCGCCGTATGGGCTGGCGAAGAAGATGATGCTCGTACAATTCCAGGGCTACCGCCAACAGTACGGTTTTCATGGCATCTACCTGCTGCCGGTGAATTTATACGGCCCGCGCGACAACTTCGACCTGGAAAGCAGCCACGTCATC
>DASXVL010000568.1:0-5866 GCA_036504255.1 Armatimonadota bacterium
CGGCATGACGGCGACCTTGACTCATGCGACGCTCCTTCAATGTATCGTTGTCTATAAATTCGACAGGAGACATAAAATACCTCTGAGATGTCAATCTTATCGCCGACTTTATCCGCTCCCCCTCGGGGAGAAGGGGAGCTATTGACTGGAGGCATGATGGTCAAATTTTCGCCGAACGATGAAGGTAGCTCTCTTTGCCGTAACCGAAAATCGCCGACGATCATGAAACAACGTGCGCGGCGGTTACGCCGCGAAGCCACGGAAACGGAGGCCATTTTATGGCTAGCATTGCATGACGGGCAACTGGGGGTGAAATTTCGACGCCAACATGCGATAAAGCATTTCATTCTCGACTTTTATTGTCCGTAATTACGAATTGGCATTGAAGTCGATGGTGGGATCCATCAGGATGCTGAAGTCCAACAGCGCGACGCCTACAAGACAGACTTGCTGGTGAGCTTGGGTATACACCTACTCCGCTTCCCAAATCATGACGTTCAGCAATGCCTTGCGCTGGTGTTGGATCGTATACGCGAGGCGATTGCGGAGCGACAGCGATGACGGACCGCCCACCCAACAGCTCCCCTTCTCCTCGGGGAGAAGGGGCCGGGGGTTGAGGGCGACGGCAGCCGGTGACACAAAAAACAACGGGAATGCCGATAAATGAACACCTACCAACCGGAAGCTGCGACAAATTGATGAAGGGTAGGGAAGGCATGAAGCACCTGTTTCTCTTTTGCTACGAACACGATATCGCGCCAGTGCTCTCCCAGGCCACCCGTCTCGGGTTCGGCGTGGAATTGCAGGCGTTTTGTCATCCCCCGTTACTTGAGCATCCGGCAGAGCTAGTGGCGCAACACCGGCAATGGCTCGAAGGTTTCACCGGCATGCGGTCGATACATGGAGCCTTTTACCACCTGATACCCGGCGCCATTGATCCGCTCATTCGGGAGGCCACCGCCGTGCGCATGCGGCAGGCGGTCGGCTTTGCGCGGGAGATGCACGCCGCCCACCTGATCTTCCACCACGGCTATTATGCCCGCGCCCGCTTCGATGCCGGGTGGCTGGCGCGGTCGGCGGCGTTCTGGCGCGACATCCTCACGGCGGTGCCCGATGGGCTGACGATTCACCTGGAGAATGCCCACGAAATATCGCCCGATCTCCAGTTGGCGTTGATCGACGAAGTCGCTGATCCGCGCCTGGGCATCTGCCTGGATATCGGCCACGCGCACGCCTTCTCATCAACGCCGGTACTCGACTGGATCACCGCGCTTGGGGAACGCATCAGCTACGTCCACTTGCACGATAATGATGGCAGCGCCGATCAGCACCTGCCACTGGGACAGGGAAACATCCCGCTGGTCGAGGCGCTCGCCGCGCTGGAGACGCATGCGCCGCAGGCGGTCTGGATGATCGAAGCGGAAGCGACGGCGTCGCTGGCGTGGTTGGGAGAACACGACTTTATCTCGCAGGAGGGACTCCATGAAAATACGCCCGATTGATCTGGAGCACCTGACTATCGCCGCTGACCTCATCCGCCAGTCCTTCCGCACGGTGGCGGAAGAGTTTGGCTTGTCACCAGACAACTGCCCGACCCACCCGTCATTCCTTACAGAGGAGCGGTTGTGCGCGCACGTGGCTGACGGTCTGCAGTTATTCGGATGCTCTGCCGGTGAAGCACTTGTCGGCGTGATTGGCATCAAGCAGAGAACCCCCCGCGATTTCGAGATCGAGAGGTTGGCCGTGTTGCCGGAATACCGCCATCGTGGCATCGGGGCAAAGCTAATGATCTTCGCCTGGGAGCAGATTGTGCGCCAAGGTGGAGAGAAGGCGTGCATCGGCATCATTGACGAGAACGTCGTCTTGAAAGCGTGGTACCAGCGATGGGGGTTCATTGTCACCGAGATTAAGCGGTTTCCGCATCTGCCGTTCACTGTATGCCAGATGGAGAAGGTGTTGAACCGCTCGATAGTGGATGACACGGATTGGGCACCGTTCACGGTGAATGCACTGGCCCATCTCTTCAGCGAGATGGGCATTCCATGGTGGATATCCGGCGGATGGGCGCTTGATCTCTACCTTGGGAAACAGACACGACCGCATGCAGATACGGACATCCTTATCCTGCGCAACGATCAACTGCTCGTACAGGAACACCTGCGGGATTGGCAACTGTTTAAAACTCACCAGCCGGGCCTCGCACCCTGGCCGATGGGCGAATACCTGCACCCACCGGTAAACAGCATCTGGGTACGGCGCGAGGAAGGCGCTCCCTGGGCATTCGAAATCATGCTGATGGAGACGGAAGGGGACGAGTGGGTTTTCCGACGCCTGCCCGCGATTCGTGGGCCGATACGCGAATTGGGCCTGCAAACCGACGCAGGCATTTCCTATCTCGCCCCTGAAATACAGTTGCTCTATAAAGGACGACAGGAATACCGGCAGAAAGATCTGCAAGACTTGCAGGCAATCATGCCCAAATTGCCAGCCAAGAAGAAACAATGGTTGCTGGAGTGCTTACGCCGACAATTTCCGGGGGGGCATGACTGGATTGACTACCTGGTCGGGTGATCGGCGTTCAGCATGGAGGACGATGTGCACGAGGACATTGCGGGATACTACGACGATTTGGCCCCCTATTACAAGCTGATGTTCCACGACTGGGAGGCGAGCGTGCAGCGGCACGGCGCGATACTGGACGGCATCATTCGCCAGTATGCCGGTGAGCGTGCGCGCACCGTGCTGGATGTCGCCTGCGGCATCGGCACGCAAAGCCTGGGGCTGGCACAACGGGGATATCAGGTGACCGGATCGGATATTTCGCCTGCGGAGATCGCGTTAGCTGGTGGGGAAGCGCGCAGGCGTGGCCTCGCCATCAATTTTCAGTTGTGTGACATGCGGCAAGTCTGGGCGACCTTGCAGCGACAGTTCGATGTTGTACTGGCCTTTGATAACGCCGTGCCACACCTGCAGAACGATAACGATATTCTCCAGGCGTTTCAGCAGTGCTATCAGTGCACAGCGCCTGATGGCCTATGCGCCATTTCGGTACGAGACTACGCTGCCATGGAGTGCAGCGGGCAACGCATCTTTCCGCGTCTCGTGCATGACACGCCGGTAGGACGCGATTTGCTCTTCGATCTCTGGCAATTCGACGGCGATTACTACGACTTCACCACCTACGTCGTGCAGGATACCGGCGGAGCGGAAGCGGTTACCCGCGTCATTCGCAATGGGCGGTACTATTGCGTGTCCGTGGAAACGTTGACGCGTCTTTTCTATGAAGCTGGGTTCGCCGAGGTGATTATCGAGCGGGAACGCTTCTTTCAACCCGTGCTGGTTGCTCGCAAAAGCTCATCCCGCGTTATACATCCACCCCAGCATACTTCCTGATCTGACTGAACGGCGGTTGATAGCCCCAGGCCACGGCCCGGATGATCTCTTCGCGACGGCGAGCGCACTCCTCGGGTGACAGATCGATCACGATATCATCGACATCATGAGGGCCTATGCGCCAGTGGCCCAGTACCGCCCCCTGAAAGGCGCCGTCGATGAGCAAGTACTGGAGCACCTCGACGCCGTGGTATCGTGTTTTCTGTTCGCTGGCATGCGAGCGCACGAGGGGGTCGGCTTTGTGCTGCATGAAGACGGTCGGCGGTACGGGCGCTTCTGGCAGTGTTGCGTCCTCGGTGCGCAGCCAACCGTCACCGATACCGGTGATGGTCATTGGGGTGATGATACCCTGCGCTTCCAGCCCGGCAAGGAGACGCTTCACGTCCTTCATGGCCCAGCCTGACCAGTCTTTCATCTGCTGTGCGGTGGCGAAGACATGGCTGGTGAGGAAGCGCAGCAGCACCTCGGAGGCCGCCGTCTCCCAATGCTCGGCTTCGATGGCAATTTCCGGCCACTCGGAGGCGAAGATATACCAGCCGCGTTCCCAATCGGTGGTGAGTTGATCTTCGTAGACGAGGAAGGCCTCCTGCAGTCGATGCAGCGCCGGCATGATCTCCTTGTTCAGCAGGTCGGTTTCCTCGCTGAGCTGGCGGGGTGTCAAGGGGCCGGTGGTGGCGAGCGCATCGTAGACCCGTCGCTGCATCCATGTCATCTTCTCCAGCGGTCGGCGGAAGGCATTGGCATAGAGCTCCAGGTCACCCTCCAGCACATAGCCGATGGTTTTATTGAGGAAGCGCCCCTTTACCAGTTCGCGCCGTTCGCGAAAACGCCCTGCCAGTTCCATGTCGTCAAAGACAGCGCGGTGCGTCATACTCGGCGGACTGCCTGGGTAGGAAAAATATGGCGGCGAGACGGGCTGCAGCAGCGCGAAGAGCGCCAGATAGTCCTCATCTGTCTGCACCGGCTCGGACAACCGCTGTCGCCGCAACCGCTCTGCGTATACCGTTTCCCTGCTGATAGCCACAGTTACTACCTCTATCGCTGTGTTCGTTAATCCAGGGTAACCCCCTGCGTGTGACAGTTCCGGGACTGGTCATGATTTGCTCTGCGTGTGCTGTCATCGTTCACAAACGGAAAGCAGAGGAATGCCCTCGTGCATGTTGTACTATCAAAACACACGGGGATAGCCGGGCTTGGGCCCTGTTCCAGACAGTGCTAAGGACAACAGGCAAGGCTAATGTCAGCAGCACTCACCAGAAACTTCTCTCTATCGACAGAATTCTTTTCCGCGGTGGCGAGGTTTTCGTGTCGAAATACGGGGGACGGCCGGCCGTTTTTCGCGTGTATTGGAGCCCGCGCGCCGGATTTTCCCTCTGGAGGCGTGCGCAGGCGGCTGACCCTCGGTATGAGGCTCCGCGGATGGGAGGCACCGACGGGTGGCCCATTAGGCCGCGCGGGGCGTCTCGACGATCTGGACCCCTAATTCGGCGGCCAAGCGGTGCAAGGTGCGGCGCTTGCGTCCCGCGGCGTTCTCCGCCAGCCGCCGTTGCCCCTCCTCGACGAAGGCCGGCCCGTACTGCAGCAGATGATAGTACAGGATGGCGATTTTACGCGCGGTGGCGGTGAGGGCTTTGCGCGGGCCCATCCGCGCTTTCTGATGGCGGTAAAATTCTCCGAGCGGCGTGTGGCTTTTGGACACGGCCAGCGCCGCCAGGTAAAAGGCATGGGCCGCGTGCGGTTTACCGCGCCGCGTCTGCCGTTTGATGACTTTGCCCCCGGTCACCCAGTGGTCCGGCGCTAAGCCCAGCCAGGCGGTAAACTGTTTGGCCGACGCCCACGCGCTGAGATCGGTGCCCAACTCGGAGATCAGCATGAGCACCAGCAGGACGGACAGGCCACAGATGCGGGTAGGGTCCGCCCCGCACAAGGCCACCACGCGGGCATGCCAGTCATAGGCGGACGGTTCCTGCTTACTGCGGGCTTTCCGCGGGGCGGTCGGCGGGGCCACGTTCGGCTTGCCCGTCACGGGCGGGACGGCCGGGGCGGACGCCGGCGGGGGCTCCACGGCCGGGGGCGGCGGGCAGAGCGCCTGCAACTGCTGCAGTAGGGCGTCGGTCTGCACATCCAGGTCGGCGATCTGCTGCTGGGTGAACTCGTAGCGGGCGAGGCGCTGCCCGAGGATGAAAATCTCCTCGTCCCGGTAGTCCCCGGTCAACGCCTTGATCAAGTCCTCGGGCGTACACTGGATGCGCCGGTCCCGGTAGCGGGCGAGGTGCGCGGGATCCCGTTCCCCGGCGACGAGGGCGCGCAGGATGGCCAGGCCGGTGACACCGGCGAGGTCGGTGATCGCCTTATGCAACTGGATGTTCATCAACTCCAGCGCGTCCTGCATCTGCTGCAGGCAGCGCCCTTGCTCGGCGACCAGGCGGTCACGATGCCGCCAGAGCGTGCGCAATCGGATGAAGGGGGCCGG
>DASXVL010000569.1:0-4943 GCA_036504255.1 Armatimonadota bacterium
CCGCGCTCGCCAGGTGCCTGTGAAGGTCATCCCCTCCATGAGCGAAGTATTGGAAGGCAAGGCGTCCATGCGCCTGGAAGAAGTGAGCGTGGAAGATCTGCTCGGCCGCCCACCGGTGGCGGCGCAAAACCTCGCCGACGATTACGTGCGTGGTAAGCGCGTGCTCATCACCGGCGCCGGGGGCTCCATCGGCTCCGAACTCTGCCGCCAGGTGCTCGGCATGGACCCCGCACAGTTGATCCTCTTCGGACATGGCGAAAACTCGCTGCACAAGATTCATCAGGAGCTCTGCGCCCGCCATGCGCATTACGCCGAGCGCATCCTCATCGTCGTCGGCTCGGTCGCCGATGAAATCCGCGTCTGGCAAGCATTCAGCGAGTATCGTCCGCAAATCGTCTTTCACGCCGCCGCGCATAAGCATGTGCCGATCATGGAAGCGAACGTGGCCGAAGCGGTGCAGAACAACGTGCTGGGCACGCATAACGTGGCCGGGGCCTGCGGGCGCGCGCGCGTCGAACGCATGGTGCTCATTTCCACCGATAAGGCCGTCTATCCCTCCAGCATCATGGGCGCGACGAAGTGGCTCTGCGAAGAGACGCTCAACGCGCTGGCCGAGAAATTCCCCGCCACCCGCTACGTCACCGTGCGCTTTGGCAACGTACTCGGCAGCCGCGGCAGCGTCGTCCCCATCTTCCGCGAGCAGATTCGCCGTGGTGGGCCGGTGACCGTCACCCACCCGGAGATGACGCGCTACTTTATGAGTATCCCCGAAGCGGTACACCTGGTCTTGCAGGCCGGTGCGCTCGGAAAATCCCGCGATTTATTCCTGTTAGAGATGGGCACCCCCGTGAAGATCGTCGATCTCGCCCGCGACATGATCCGCCTCTGCGGCTTTACGCCCGACGAGGAGATCCCCATCGTCTTCACCGGGCTGCGTCCGGGGGAAAAAATGCATGAGTCGCTGACGACCGATGAGTCCGTCATGGAACCATCGTCCTGCGCAGGCCTGGCCTACGTGCGTCGCCGACCGCATTTTTCCCCCGAAGAATTCTCTCCCATCCTCCCACGCCTGCGCGCACTCGCCGAAGAAAGCGATGCCGCCTCCCTCCTCGCCTATATGAGCGAACTCGTCCCGACTATCGAAGTCGATTGGTCGAAACAACCCGTCTCTGCCGGGCGGTAGCGGCTAGATCAGCGCCGGGGGCTAACGCACCCTGGTTGTTGTTTCCAGCCGGGGATAGCCGGGCTATGGCACAATGCCATGCAAATACGCTAATGTCGTCTGGCAAGGAAAACGCTTTTTCCTCTGTAGTCCCGCACCTGGTGCGCCGGTTGCCCCGCGTCTGGGGACATCATTGGGCTGACTGGCCTTGCCACCCGGCAGTACCAGCAACACCGTGTGGAAGGATGGCCCGCCCGCAGGGCAGAACGCCCCGCTTCCTTCTACAATCGTGACACGATGCCGGCGAAAAGCGTATGGGACTGTCCTCGCGCCCAATGCCCGTCAGGCGAGAACGCGCCCGGTACGTGTACCAAATCCGCGCTATTACTGGTGCCCGGTACTGGACTGTCCCCGGTGGAGCGCCGCTCGCCCGGAAACAGTCCCCCACCGTCCCGCTCCTCGGTGTAGCGCGCGCCCGCTGTGGCGCGCCTGTCTTGCATGCCGCTCCGTGCGGCGAAAGCGCCTCAGCGGTCCCACATTGGCACCCGGCTCCCGTTCCGCCGCACGGATACGGTCGCACCACTGGCGCGCCACAGCGGGCGCGCGCTACGGAAGAGCCCTACCATAGGGGACAGTCCAGCACCGGGCGCGGATGCCTCCAGGGCGGCTGACCCTGCTCCCGGCGTCGCTTCCGCCACTGGGGCGTTATCCTCGAGGACAGTCCCATACGCGTATAAATACCCACCACCGTCTCCCCGTGGTAGGGGCCGCCCGCCGTGGCGGCCCGCACGTGGCGTGAACGCTGTCGTGCGGCGTGAGGAGGATGGTAAGTGAGCCCAAGCGGCGCACCTTGCCGGCTCACGCGACCACGCGACACCAAAGCACCACCACGGGTCGCCACAGCGGGCGGCCCCTACAACGAAAACCAGACGCCGCTGTGGACAGCGCACCCCTGGTTGGCTGGCACGGGACCACAGAGGTCAAAGCGTTTCTCTCGCCGGATGAAGTTGGCTTATTTGAGTGGGTTTACCCTGAAGTATTCATCCTTCCCGCCAAAACACCACTTCCGGCGCATTGCGCGGGGTGGGGGTGGGGTAGGCGCCGTCGGGGTAGCCGAGGACGAGGGCGCTCACCGCCTGGTAGGCGGCGGGGACGCCGAGCGACGCTTTCGCCTCCGGCGCGTTCAGGTAGGCGATGGCGAAGCCGATCCAGCAGGTGCCCAGCCCTTGCTCGCGTGCGGCGAGCATTAGCGTGTACGCCGCCATGCTGCAATCGCCCGTTGCGAACGCGCTCTCCGCGGTGGCGTAGATGCCCACCAGCGCCGGGGCCTGGTAAAAGATATCGAACGTCGGGTCGCTCAGCGGCGCGCGGTAGTGCTCCAAGGCCGGGGTTTGTTCGAGCGCGGCGAGCAGGTACGCCTTCGCCCGGTCAGAGATCTCGCTCAGCATGCCGCCATCTTCGATGACGCCGAACGCCCACGGCTGCACATTCGACGCGCTCGGCGCCAGCGTGGCCGTGCGTATGAGCCCCTCAATCGTCTCCCGCGCCACCGGACGCACCTGATACCGGCGCACGGACCGCCGTGCGGCAATCGCCTCCAGCAATTCCATCGTTCCCCCTCCTCTCCCACGCAAATTGTACTATCAGTATAGCCACCGCACGTGCAGAGGGACAGCGTACGGGTGAGACAAAGCGCATGGGGGCACTCTCAACGCAAACGGGGATAGCCGGGCTTGGGCCATGTTCCAAACTGCGCAAAGGACTTTAGACGGGGCTAATGTCAACGGCACTGTCTGCAACAGGGCCATTGCCCGGCTATCCCAGGGCAGGACACAACAGCCTGGATGCGTTTGCATACGCATAAGGCTGTCGCAGCTCTTCAAATCACCTCATGCTCAATCACCCGCATGTGCCGCCAGTGGCCTTTCAGGTAGCGGATGAGGAAGGCGAAGGCGAGGACGCAGACGGCGAGGGTGAGGAAGCCCCAAGCGCCGATGACGCCGAGGCCGCCGGGTTGGATGCACCAGAGCACCATGGGCACGAGCATGAGCAGGGTGGTGATGCTGGTGGAGAGGAGCATGACAAAGAGCGTGTCGCCCGCCCCCTTCAACGCGGAGGCGAAGATGAGGTTGCCCACGTCCAGCAGGCAGTAGGCGGCGACGAAGCGCAGCATAATGATGGTGAGATGTTTCACCGGGGCAAAGGCGACGGGGTCGGCCTCCGCGCCAAAGGGGGCGAGCAGCCATCCCGGTATGAAGAGAAAGCACAGCGCGAGCACGCCGGTAAAGCACAGGCTCAGGTGGATGGCCGACCACACCGCACGGTCGGCGAGGTCGGCGCGACTCTTGCCCAAATTCTGCCCGACCAGCGTGGAAGCGGCCATGGCAAAGCCGATGATGGGGAAGAAGGCGAGACTGTTGATCTGGAAGGCGAGATTCGACGCCGCCAGGTCGGTGACACCCAGGCGACCGATGAGCAGCAGGAAGGTCGTCCAGCCGATCATATCCAGCGCGAACTGCAGGCCGTTGGGCAGGCCATAGCGGACCATGCGGCGGGCGAGCGTAAAATCAGGCCGCCACGTGCCACGGGCATGCGCCACGTTCGACTCGCGCAGGAAGGCGAGGAAGTACAGCACGAGCGCCACCGTCTGGGCCAGCACGGAGGAGAGCGCCGCCCCGGCCACCCCCAGGCGCGGGCAGCCGAAATGCCCGAAGATGAGCAGGTAATCGAGCACGATATTGATCACCATGCTCACTAGACTATTTCTGAGTACAATGCGCGTCAGTCCCCGGCCGATGAAATAGGCGGAGAGCGCCGAGGAGGCAATGAAGGCGAACGAGCCGCACAGGCAGATGGTGAAAAAGACCCGCTCCAACGCCTGCATCGCCGGGTCGTGCCCGGCCAGACGAAACACCAGCCCGCCGACGGGCAGCAGCAGCAGGATGATGAGCGAGGCGAGCACCGACAGATAGAGCGCTTGCCACACGGCGGCGATGGCCTGCCGTGGCTTGCCCGCCCCGGTGTACTGCGCCACAAAGACCCCCGCGTAGCCGGTCAGCCCGAGAAACAACGCTTGCATAGTGAACGAGAGCATGCCCGACGACCCCGCCGCCGCCATCCCCGCCGGCGAATACCAGGTGAGGAACATGCGGTCGATGAACTGCAGAATCGTCATCGACCCCTGCGAGAGAAACAACGGCCACGCCAGCGCCAATACCTCGTGATAGCCACTCTCCCCGCGCCACCACTCGCGCAGCGCGCGTCGGCTCAGCGGCGGTCGAGGAATTTGCAGCGACAGAGCGGTGTGATAGGGTACGGTAGAAGACATGACCGCCTATCATACCGCCCCTGGCTCCCTGCCGTCAAAGCGGGCCGCGTCTCTCTGGGATAAGCCAGTGGTTTTTGCGGCGCAGGCCCTGCTGGCGCTGGTGAAGATGGGAAGACAACCGAGGACGGCCGGGCTCGCGCCCAGTTCCAAACAGTGACTACCATTCCGGCGCAGGGCGCACGAGCGAGACGGAGGAAGAGACCGCGCTCTCGCTCCCCGCTGTAGGGGCCGCCCTCCGTGGCGGCCCGTGGTAGTGCTGGTGTGTCCCGTGTTCGCGTGAGCGGCAAGGTGCGCCGCCTGGACTCACACCCCCGTCCCTCTCACGCCGCACGGCTGCGGTCACGATACGTGCGGGCCGCCACGGCGGGCGGCCCCTACCACGGGGAGACGGTGGTGGGTATTTATCAGCGTATGGGACTGATTCCCTCGTAAAAACCAGGGTGCGCCTGTTTG
>DASXVL010000570.1:0-5479 GCA_036504255.1 Armatimonadota bacterium
GAAAGGGGGCAGAAATGGCACTGGAACAACACCTCGTCGTCCATCTGCAGCACATGTTTGTCAATGAGCGCGACTATCAGATGTATCTGTGCGATTGGGCGGGGCGGGTGAAAGATCAACAATTGAAGGCCGCCGTCAATACGGAGATACAGGGCATCAACCAGGAAATGGACAACTTGAAGCGTTGCCTGGATGAGTTGGGCGCGCCGTTGAACGACGACATGACCAGCCCGCTCGTGAAGGCGCTCCGGCTGGATGATGACGCCACCATGGACGCCATGCCGGATGCGACGCCGCTCGACATGGATACCCATCTGGCGATGACGGATATCAGCTTCGGCAGCGCGGAGATCGGGACCTATCAGAGCATGCTCACGCTGGCGAAGATGGGGAAACATGCGGGCGTCGCCCATATTCTGGAAGAGACGCTGCAGCACGAGGAAGAGGACCTGCAAAAGATGCAGTCGTTGCTCTGCTCCCTCTCCTCCCTCGGCGGTGGAGAGCAGCGCGCGGCGTGATCGCGTCCGGCACGCGGCTGGCCCCGCGGTACGGGTTACGGCGGGGTCGTCGCCGTGCCGCGCTCGATGTACGCGTCGCGTAGGCGCCAGGCGTTGTCAAAATAGCCGGCGGCCAGCCAGGGCGTGCTGGTCCCGTCGCTGATGCAAAAATCCACGTCGCGCAGCGTCGTGCCCACGTGCTGCATCCCCGCCGGGGAGGTCGCCGCCAGCACGACGAGGTAGCGCGCGCGCTGCAGCGGGTTGGGATAGACGAGTTGCAGCGCGGCGTCCTGGGCCGCGAAGCGGTGGCCATCCACGGTAATGTCGCTCGGCGTCAGCGTGTACGGCAGATTGCCCGCGAAGCGCTTGGCGATGAGATTGTCCTGCGCGCCGCCGACCAGCAGGAGCGAATAGGCCCGGCAGTCCGCCTCGGTCACGTCGCTATCCAGCAGGAAGCGCGGCCGACAATGCTGCTCTTGCTCCCAGCGCGCGAGCAGCGCCGCCGCCGCCTGCGCGCAGGCGGCGCGCATGAGCGGGTCGGGCGCGCAGGTGCCTTGCACGATGGCAAAAGGCGTCTGGTAGAGATCCGCCGCCGGTCCGGCGCGCTCCGGGGTTTTGCCGAGCGCCGGCGGCAGGTAGCCGGGCGCGCGCACGGTGACGTGCCCGTCCACCCACTTGACGCTGCGCGCCACCCCGTTCCACAGCACCTGCAGCGGTTTCGCCTCGTCCACCAGCGGCGCGCGCGGGGAGAGTGTCACTTGCAGCGCGTTTTCGCTGTCCAGCCGGATGACGTTGGGGCCGATGACTTCCGCCTCCGCGCAGATGAAGGCGGTGGGGTCGTCGCGCTGCTCGACGC
This sequence comes from Armatimonadota bacterium, assembly GCA_036504255.1. Classification (GTDB taxonomy): domain Bacteria; phylum Armatimonadota; class Hebobacteria; order CAIYQO01; family CAIYQO01; genus DASXVL01. The sequence goes on from DASXVL010000570.1 coordinate 1,354, forward strand.
GCAGCCAATGCGCGGCGGCGCTGCGCAACTCGCCCGCGCGCAGGCGCACCATCGCCGGGTAGCTCCGCCGCTGCGCGAGCAGCCACTGCATGAGCGCCTCTTCGCAGCCGAGCGGCTGCTCGTGCCCCATGCCTGGGTGCTCCCAGTAGCGCACCGCATAGCCCCAGCGCTGCAGCATGGTGACGCCGTAACGCGAGATGGCAATGGGCACGGTCGCATCGCTGACGCCATGATTGGCAAAGACCGGCGTGGTGAGCAGCGACTCGGCGTTGACGAAGCTGCTCTTCTGCAGTTCGGTGCGGAAGCGTGCGCGCGGGGAGAGCTGCGCCAATTCCTCCGCCGCCATGGTGACGCGAAATTCACGCCCGCCAAAGATGGGGCCGAGCGCGGCGAAGAGTTCGGGATGGCGCGCCCCCACCTGCCAGACGCCCGCCCCGCCCATGGAATAGCCCATGAGATAGACGCGGTCGTCGTCCACGGATAAACGCCCCTTCACCAGCTCAAGACAGCGCAGCACGTCGCGATCGCCGATGCCCTGGTAAAAAGTGTTGCCGCGCCCGAACGGATAGACCAAAATGGCCGGGTAGCGGTCGGCCAGCGGGTCGAAGCGCCGGGTGACGCCGGACTGCTGCGCATAGGGCGGATTGGCGGTGCTTTTGCCATGCAGTTGGATCACGACCGGCCAGCGTTTCGCCGGGTCGTAGTCCGCCGGCAGATAGACGCGGCAATACTGCGGCGCGTCATCCACCTCGTCGCGATAGGCGAGGCGCAGGAACCCCCCGGCGTGCACCGGGCCGCGCTGCCCCTGCGCGGCTTGCTCCAGCTCGGCGGCCTCCATCAGCACCGGGTAGACATACGACTGCTGGTGGGCCATGAGGGCGGTGAGGGGTTCCGGCCCCAGCCGGTCGTGCACGATGTCGATCAGCAATTGCCGCACCAGTTCAGCGGGGTCCGTGGCGGTCGCCGACGGCGCGCGCTTGAGCAACCCCTGCAGCGCGGCGAGCGCATCGCCCTTGTACCAGAGCGTATGGCCGGTTAACGCGAGGGCGTTGGCGGGACGTAAGCGACTGCGCACCTCGTAGGGGCCATCGGGCCACGCGCTGCTATCGAACGCCACCCGGCCACCGCGCGTGGTGGTCTGCCGCGCCACCACCGCCCCGCCCGCGGCAACCACCTCGACGGTAACCGGCGGATGGCTTGTCGGGTGCTCATCGTAATCGGACATCACCAGCAGACGGTGCGGATGCAGCGCATCCGCTTGCATGACGTAGGGGTAGAGCGACGCCGTCTGATTGGGCGCGCCCGGCGTGCGCTCCAGGGTGCGCGGCAGTTCCTGCACGCGCAGAGAAAAACTCCCGCCCCCCGCGCCGAGGACAGTTTTCACCAGCAGCGCGTTCGTCCCCGCGTGCAAGGAGATTTCCACACTATCCGCATCCGGCGTGAGCGGACGCGCGCCATGGTGCGTGTAGACCACCGCGCCGTTGACGCGCACCTGCAGGTCGGAGGCGCTGCCCAGCGCCAGCAGCGCCGGGCCCGCCGTCGCGCGAAAGAGCGTGGCGTAGGCGTAGGTCACCTCTCCGACGCGCGCGGACGCGGCGAACGCCCACACCGGGTCGATGCTATCCGTGGGCGACACCGCGTACTGCCAGGAGGTCGCGGCGCGACCGGGCCGCGCGTGCGCCAGCCCGGCCACCGGTTGGATCAGCGCCTCCCCGCCCCGCGCCTGCAGGTAATCCACCGCCAGCGGGTCGGCCACGCCCGTCCCGGCGAATGGCCCGCAGCGCAGCCACAGGCGCAGAAAGCCGCCGGGCACGCGTGACCAGGGTTGGCGCATGTCGTCCGCCGCCGGCGTGGCGGCGAGCGCACGGCCGATCACGCAGCACGCGAGCAGGAGCAACAGCAGTCCTAGTCCCAGATAACGCCCGCCGCGCAGGCATGAGTTCACCACGTTTCGCGCTCCCTTGCCCGCGCCGGAATAAAGCCTCCGGCGCAGCTTTGTACGAGTTCATGAGGTATAAATTTTGCTCTTCGAATTACTCGAATTGTCGCCTGACCCAATACGGTTCACTACAATACGCAGGGAATCCTGCAAGCCCGAAGGGCTCGAATTCTATAGCCCTGGGCAACGCCCAGGGTGGCAGGGTAATAGGGCAATCAGCCCTGTCAGGGCGGCATTCAAGGAGCCAATAATGTCACAATCGCTGGCGAATATCCTTGTGCAGCTGATAGCATGTCGCCCTTACAGGGCTAGCCCAAGGGCATTCCGGCTACCCTGGGCGTTGCCCAGGGCTTTAGAATTCGAGCCCTTCGGGCTTGCTGGATACCCGGGCGTTGCCCTGGGCTGACGAATTGATTGACTGTAAGGCAATTCTCTGCAGGCATGACACCTGATGAATTCTTAATGTCTGAATCAGTAAGATATTTCAGTACTCGTACTCGGCATTCTCGTCCCCCCAACGCCTTTCGATTACGAGCACGAGGGGGTAGAACGCCTGACGCGCACGAAAAAACTTTCCGACGAGCATGAACTCGTACGCGGCTGTTACAACCTTGACACGCCATCCCTGTTTTGGTATAGTATCCCCGCTTCGGGGTGTAGCTCAGCTTGGTAGAGTGCACGGTTCGGGTCCGTGAGGCCGGAGGTTCAAATCCTCTCACCCCGACCATTATTCCAGAAACCCGCAACAACCGTTGCGGGTTTCCGCTTTGGTCGATTTCCGCAGTTGTCACGGCGTGCCTTCTCTTGGCACCCTGCGCCCTTTCGCCACACGGATACGGTCGCACAACAGGCGCGCCACGGCGGGCGCGCGCTACAGACGCTTAATCTGCACAGCAGGTACAATGTGACGCCCCACCTCAGCTAGCGTCTGATAATCCCGCGTGCCACCGTCCCCTATACGCTATACGCTAAACGCTAAACGCTGACATCTGCAACAAAGCAGCGTGCATGACAACACACAATCCGGGTAGTCCTCACTTCTCTAATTCGTCTTGGTTCATTATCCCCCCTTTTTCCGCATTGCATGCCTAACAATCGCTGTCATGCGTGTTCCGTGAGACATTCCTCTTGTGATCATATAGTCAAGCGAGTCGGAATATCGTACAATGCATATGGTATGAATACTTATCCTGCAAAAGTTGGCGCCGTGGTGTTGGCCGGCGGCTCGGTACCGGTGACGCTTGCGCCACTCTGCGCGCATCGCGCGTTACTGCGCCTCAACGGGCGCTACCTGCTGGAGTATCTGCTTGATACCCTCAAAGGCATGCCCAGCGTGGTGGAGACCGTCATCGTCGCGCCGGACGAAGCGCTGTCCGAACTATGCGAGTTGCCCGGGCGCAAAGCCTCGGCCGGGGCGACCCTGGTCGATAATATGCGGCGCGGCATGCGCGCCTTGAGTGATTTTCAGCCGACGCATTACCTGTTCGCCACCGGCGATATCCCCCTGGTGACGGTCGAAGGTTTGGAAGCCTATCTGCAGGACAGCCTGGCGAGCGGAGCCGCGCTCACCTACCCCATCATCCCGCAGCAGGCAAGCGAACGCCGCTTCCCCGGCGCCAAGCGCACCTACGTCCGCCTGCGCGAAGGCACGTTCACCGGCGGCAACGTCATCCTGACCGAGGCCCGCCTGTTGGACGACAAGCACGCGCTCATCCAGGAACTCTACAACGCCCGCAAAAAACCCCTCGCCCTGGCCGGACTACTGGGCTGGCCGACGGTGCTGCGCATGCTCCTCGGCACGCTCACCCTCCCCTACCTGGAATCCGTGGCCTCGCGCATCCTCGGCGCGCCAAGCCGTGCGATCATCACCCCGCACGCCGAAATTGGCTTCGACGTCGATAAGGTGGATGACCTGCACGCCGTCGAACGCGCCATGGCGGCGCAGACCAGCTGAACATTTTTTGTGCTGCTGGCCAGCCCAACCGGCAGTCCTTAGCACTGTCTGGAAGGGTTCGAGCCGCAGCGAGTCCCGCCGTCCCCAGCCCTAGAAAAGCGTCTGGGACTGTCATCGCGCCTAACGCCCGCCCGGCCAGCACGCGCCCGCTACCTGCCAAGTGCCCACATTGCCGCTACACCGGCCCTCTCCTCGGTGTAGCGCGCGCCCGCTGTGGCGCGCTTGTTTCGCCT
>DASXVL010000571.1:0-3772 GCA_036504255.1 Armatimonadota bacterium
GTATCCGTGTGGCGTACGGGAGCCGGGTGCCAAGTTGGGAACGCTTAGGCGCTCTCGCCGCACGGAGCGGCATGCAAGACAGGCGCGCCACAGCGGGCGCGCGCTACACCAAGGAGAGGGCAGGTGAGGGAGAGGCGCTCCAGAGGGGACAGTCCAGCACCGGGCGCTAGAGATAGCGTGGGCACTTGGCGAGCAACTGGCGTGTGCTGGCCGAACGGGCGTTAGGCGCGAGGACAGTCCCGTACGCTTTCCTATCCTGAAAGGTTGGGAGACGGCGGGACTCGCGCGGCTCGAACCCTTCCAAACAGTGCTAAGGACTCTAGGCAGGGCTGGCGTCCACTCACCACCACCCCACCCAGCACAAAAAATACCCGCATCCCGCACAAGCGCTGGCAGGAATTTGTCGGGGCAAGAGCAAAAGAGGAAGGTAAGAACCCGTTCAGGAGGGGTGTATGCCAGTCATCGATTGTTACGGGCAACTCGGCCCGCAGCCCTACCCGACCCAAGCGACCAACCCGGATGCGCTCGATCAGCTCATGACCCGCTTCGGGGTGGACATGACCTTTGTGGCGGCCACGGAAGCGCTGCGCGGGTCCATGAGCGCGGGCAATGCCTGGCTCGCCGCACAGATCGCCGGTCGTCCGCGCTTCCGCGGCTATTGCGTGGTCAACCCGCTCATGTTCGAGGCGTCGCAGGAAGAGATGCGCAAGCACCTGTCGAAAGAGAACTTCGTCGGGGCCATGCTGCATGAAGGGTATATCAAACGCCCCCTCAACTCGGAGCCCATGCTCTTGTTGGTAAAATCACTCTTGCGCTATGACCGGCCGTTTCTGCTGCGCATCACCGACCCGCGCGAGATCAACGACTTGCAGCAGGTCGCGAAAGAGTTCCCCACGCAGCGCTTCATCATCCTGCACATGGCCGGGGAACACTGGCCCATGGCGCTCTCGCTCGCCGCGAAAATCACCAACGTCTACCTGGAAACCGGCGGCATGGCCGCGGATTACGATAAGCTGGCGGAAGCGGTGGAAATCGTCGGCGCGCACCGCCTGCTCTTCGGCTCGGGCATGCCCATGGTCAGCCCCGTCTATGCCCTGGGCATGATACGCGATTCCTCGGTCGGCGCCATCGAGAAGGAACGCATCCTCTCGCGCAACGCGCGGAAGGTCTTTAATTTGGATTGAGCCGGGGCTGGATATTATAGGGGGATAGCCGGGCTTGGGCCCATAGTATTACCCATATCTCTACATTACGCTGGGAATCCTGCAAGCCCGAAGGGCTCGAATTCTATAGCCCTGGGCAACGCCCAGGGTAGCCGGAATGCCCATGGGCTAGCCCTGTAAGGGCGACATGCGCATCCCACAAAAAGCGTGCATCATATGCTCTGTGCATGCCGCCCTGACAGGGCTGATTTCTCGACTTCCTTGCCACCCTGGGCGTTGCCCAGGGCTATAGTATCCGAGCCCTTCGGGCTAATAGTACTACTGCCCATGGGCGAGCTGGAAAAGACCGCCCCCACCAAACATCAACGGCGCTACCCGCAGCGGGCAGCGCCGTTTTGCCTTGCACCCGTGCACGGGTGTCGTTAAATCTTCTCGAACCGTTCGACGTCGAGCACGAAGACGATGGCGCCGCCGACGACGACTTTCACCGGGCTGGGGATGACGGTGCCTACCGGTTCCATGGTGGGGGGCATGACGTTGACGTACTGTTCGCGCGTCTGGCAACTTTCGCGGATCACTGCGATGAGCGGGTCAATCTGATCTTCATCGACCCCGATCATCAGCGTGACGTTGCCTTCGCGCAGAAAGCCACCGGTACTCGCGACATTGGTGAACTGAAAGCCGCTCTCGAGCAGACTGTCCTGCACATGGCGCTGGTCTTTTTCATGGATCACTGCGACGACAAGTTTCACGTTAGCCTTACCTCCTGCCGGTCATGGCGCAAGCACGGGCGCGACGAGCGCGCGCAGGGCTGCTTGCACCTGCTCCGGCGTTTCCGCCCCGTTGACCGCGCACACCCCGTCATCCGTGGCCGCCAACTGCTGGTAGCCGTCGATGACGCGCTGTAAAAATGCCCGGCCTTCCCCTTCAAAACGATCTTGGCGCTCGCCGATACGCGACAGCGTCACCGCCAGCGGGAGGGCCAACACGATGGTGAGCGTGGGCACGGTCCCGGCGCGGGCGACGGCGTCCGCCTGGCGAATGTCTTCCAGTGGCAACCCGCGTCCGTAGCCTTGATAGGCGAGTGACGAGAGGGAAAAACGATCGGAAATGACCACCGTGCCGGCGGCGAGCGCGGGCGCGATGACTTCCGCGACGTGTTGCGCCCGGGCGGCCAGCATGAGCAGCAGTTCGGCGCGCGGCGCGCAGGGAATGGCCGCGTCGAGCACGATGCCGCGCAAGCGTTCGGCGAGCGCGGTACCGCCCGGCTCGCGCGTGAGCAGCACCTGACGACCTTGCGCGCGCAGCCAGTCGGCGAGTTGCTGGGCCTGGGTGGTTTTTCCGCTGCCATCCACCCCTTCCAGGACAATGAAGGGTGCGCATGTTGGGGGGGGCGTGATAGATGGCACAGACATGATAGACCATTATAGGGAAAGGGGGGAGCGCACGTCAAGCCAACGGGCGTGTGGGCTACGGGCGGGCGGCGTTCCAGCGGTTCATCGCCGCCTCGATGCCCTCGCGCACCCACGTCTCCACCGCCTGCGCCGCGTCGTCGCGCGCGGCGTCCATGGCGGGCCGTTCGTCGGCGAGGAAGCGCCCGAGCACGTAGGCGGCCAGGTCCATCTCGGGCGGCTTCTGCCCCACGCCAATGCGCAGCCGCGGGAATTCCTTGCTGCCCAGGCGATTGGTGATATTCCACAGCCCGTTATGCCCGCCATCGCTGCCGTTGGCGCGCAGGCGCAGTTTGCCCACCGGCAGGTTGACATCGTCGCAGATGACGAGAATTTGCGTCGGCGGCAATTTGTAAAACCGCGCCGCCGCCACCACGGCATCGCCGCTCAGGTTCATCAGCGTATGCGGTTTCAGCAGCAGCACGCGCTGCCCGCCCAGGTGAATCGTCGCGTCTTCCCCCTTGAATTTCCCGGTGCGAAAACGCGCGTTGCCGCGCCGCGCCAATTCATCCGCCACCTCGAAGCCGATATTATGGCGGGTGTGCTGATACGGCTGTCCAATATTACCCAGGCCGACCACAAGCTTGAGGTCGGCGGCGAGTCCGCTGGCGGGTTTCTGGCGAAAAAACATGATACACTCACAACAAAGCCGGATCGATGTGATCCGGGCGCTGCTAGTGTAGCGGGCGGGTGGAAGTTGTGTCAATGGAGGGGGGACGGCGGGCTTGTAGTGTTGCAGAAAGCGTATACATTGGCCATCGCGCGGATTGATAATGCAGTGTAGGTGTTCCGGCATGGCGACATAAGCGATGAGTTTTGCCGGGTAGCTGTCGCAGTGTTCGCGCAAGATGCGTAGCGCGATACGGGCATAGGCATCGTAGGCAAAAATTGGTTGTCGGTCACGAATATTGATGGTCAGAAAATGGAGCACGGCCTCTCGGTCGGGTCGGTTATAACGCTGTGCCATCACGAACCTTTTGGGCTGAGGATCTCGCCCTTTTATGCTGTAAGCATTGTATCCTGGATCATCGCCTTAGTCTACTCTGTAGTAGTAGTCTTTGTATGCTATGTTTGTGAATTCCTGCTGAACTCTTTTGGGGGGAGGAAGGGGACGGCGGGACTCGCTGCGCTCGAACCCTTCCAAACAGTGCTAAGGAC
>DASXVL010000572.1:0-7313 GCA_036504255.1 Armatimonadota bacterium
CCGCGCAAGATCGGTACCGGGAGCAAGCAGGTGCCCGTCCCCAACCGGCCACGATTCCCCGCGTCGGTTAATCCCATTGATTTTCGTTATCGCACAGCGCCAATCGCCTGCCGCTGTGCTCCCAGAACATGCTCTCTGCAGTCCCCTTCCCTCTCTCACCACGCGGCTGCGGTCGTGAAACGTGGGGACATGCAATCCTTTCAATTCCCGTCGAGCGCCTGCTTGAGCATCACACTGAACTGGTGCGCGGCACGATCTTCGGTCAAGGTGAATCCTGGTTCCGTACGCAGGGGATCAGCTATGTAGCCAAATGTGATGGGATCCTTGCGCAGCCATTGTGCTTCACTATAAAGCAGCCAGGGTTGCACGGCGACGGAAAGGAACATAATAGAGCGCGTAAACCGGCGCCAGTGAACGCGCGAGCGTGCCAAAGTAGAGGCCATAGGCATTTCGCTGCTTCCTGGCATAGCACGCGGCAATTATCAATAAAGCAACCGCCATGCATATACCGCTCGTTTTGAAAAACGGCGTCGAAATATCACTAGAGATACTGCTGACAATAGCTAGCAGGATAACGGCTGATAGGATGCCAGCGCCGACTTTGCGATTAATGCCCGCCTCGACCTTCGCCGCCGGCATATCAATGTCCAACTCCGTGCAGCGACGGCGAATAAAAAGGCGCATCAGGTGTGCTGGGAGCCAGAAGGCGATGCCCAGTACAAACAACTGCTCGGCGGAAAAGCGCCACCACAAGTATGACCAGCCGTACTCGCGTCCACCGATAATTGGAGCACGGGAGTAGAGCCAGTATACGAGCATGGGGAGGGCGATACCATACAAGAGCGCACGCATAATTTCTCGCGCCGGTGGCATAAGTAAAAGCGGAATGGCAGCGGCGCGGCGCAGACGATAAAGCCACCACGCGCCCTGCAACAGCGCTCCCACTAACGCCAACATGAGCCCAAGCAGCAGCATTCCCACGGTAGTCTCTTCGAACAGGACGTGTTCGTGCATGCGGCTAGGCATCACTTCCTCTGCGCTGGGATTTGTGTGGTCGATACCACCGAACACCGGAAACATAATGCGGGACAAGATCGACCCGTGCTGATCGAGCAGTTTTCTGAAGGCTTCGTATTCATTGTCGGAATGCCCATGCCGTTTTTCACGCAATTGCATCAACCGCACAAGCACCCCATGCGCTTCCCGTGCTTTCGCATGCGCGCCGAGCTGGGCATACACCTCTTCCCCCTCTTCTGCCAGCGTGAGACCGCAAGCCTGCACGGTTAATACTTGAATCAGGCAATTCGCGTTATCCTGCAACAATAAGCGCATCAGCGGCTTCCAGGTATCCATGACGGCTTCCGCTTCCGCACGATGCCCCTCGGCAAGCAAGACACGCGCACTAGCAGGAATTTTTCGTGACAAATCACGGTATCTCGCCATGTGCGGAAAGAGCTCGGACGCGTCCACCGCGATCCGCTGAAAATAGTCTTCCGTAAACATTGGGCGCGGCATGGCGTTCAAACGCTTGCGGAGTATTTGCATCTGATAGGTGCGCAGGTGCGGTTTCGTCACCGCCGCCTGCAATTCGGCGATACCTGCTGCAAGCGCCTTACGGTCGAGAACAACATCAGTACACCGTTTCCCGTGTTCCTTGTGCTTGTTATCTTGCACGCTTATACCGCGCGTTAAAGCATCTTCAGCCAGCCATAATCGATAGAGCGCGTTTTGTGGTTCGAGTTGCTCACCAAGGCGCATATCAGCCTCATTCGGCGGCCAGGCAAACAGCGCATAGTAGGCGAAGTATTCCTTGCTGTCCTCCCTGTTGCGATGGCTCTCCCAGTAGCGACGTAACGCGGGGGCTTCCCTCGGGAAGTCATCCGGTTGTTGTAATACTCCCTGCTCAGATACATAGGGTTCCTTGATCGGCGCATCCATGAATGGTAGCGTCGGCAGCTTAAATGATTGCCACCCTTCCGTTATGCTGCTCGTCCAGGCGAAGATTCTCTGCAAGCGCGCCATGCGCCCGTAGCCGACGTAGAGGGCGAGCAGGATGGCGAGGGGGACGATGAGCAGGCCAAAGGCGAGGCGGAGGGCGGCGCGGAGTTTCAGGCGCGAGCGGTTGGCCTCCAGCAGTTCGGCGGCGACGTCGAGTGGTGAGCCGAAGGCTTTCTTCGACAGCGCGACGCTCTCGGCGGCGTCATGCCCCTGACGGGTGAAATAGGCGGACTTGTCCTCCAGGTGCCCGCGCAGCTCCTCGGTAACGTCACGGTACAACTCCTGATCGCCTTTGAGTCCCGCGGCGGCCTCGGCGGCGAGTTGGTCAAACGATGGCTCGGACATGGGGCTGACCTTTCTGGCGCTACACCGCCGGCGCGCACAACACCGAATTCACCGACTGGGCAAACGTGTGCCACTCCGCCACTTTTTCTCGCGCGTGGACGGCGCCTTTCTGCGTCAACTGGTAGTATTTTCGCTTCTTGCCGGTATCGCCCAGTTGCCACTCGACCGCCAGAAATCCCTTGTTCTCCAGCCGGTGCAGCACCGGATAGAGCGTGCCTTCCTTCCAGTTGAACGCGCCCTCGGTACGCTCATTGACGACCTGGATAATCTCATAGCCATACATGGCGCGCTCGGCCAGCAGCTTGAGCACCAGCATCTCGACGGTGCTGCCGACCAGTTCGGTATTGAATGGCATGACTCAGCCCTCCACTTTCGATACTATCGAACATCTAGGCATCATGTTACCTAGAGGATCGATACTTGTCAAGCCGTTTGTCTGTGCACGCACTTATAGCTGGTATAATGCAGGGATGATCCAAGCATAATCTCCAGACTAGCCTGGAGTCAATAGCACAGTTTGGATCAAACTTGCTTAGGAAAGCAGAACGAATGACCAGACACCATCCGAATACCATCGACCGTTATGCTGATGGGCAGCACATCAGCAATCGGCGGCGGCAGAAAGCGGCATTGTTGGCGGACACACTCGCGCGCCTCTTTCCCCACGACGCTGCGCTCGAAATTGTGGATTTCGGTTGTGCGGACGGTGCGGTGCCTGCGCTCATATTGCGTTCCGGCGTCGGCGCGCAGATACGACGAATTACCGGAATCACCAAGCTGGATTACAATGACTTGCCGGAGAAACCAGCGCACGCCCACCCTGACTTCCGGCGCATGGTCCATGACCTGCAGCTTCCACTACCGGAGGAGAGCCTGCCCTGGGGCGCATGCGATGTCGTGTTGGCGACAGCCTTCTTTCACTATTGCGATCCACCCGACATCCCCTTTACCCATGCCTTCCGGCTACTGAAGCCGGGTGGATATCTGCTCGCGGGTATGCCGGCGCGCTGGGTGCTGCGCCTGCGATACCAGGGAATTCCCGGCGTGCTTCCCCGGAACACGCGCATAAAACGCATACAGTCACTGGAGGTCTGGGGGCAAGTGGCGCGGTCGTGCGGTTTCGCGGAAGTCTCGCGGCAGGCGGTGCAATGGTTGGGCATTGCGCGCACGCAGCGGCTGGAGATGTGGCTCCGCCGACGGAATATTCTCCCGTGGTTCGGCAGCAACTATCTGGTCATCTACCGCAAACCAGCCGAAGGCATAGCCGATCAGACTGAGGTCTGATAAGCGTGCAGCAGGTAGTCGGCGAGTTCCGCCAAGCCTTCCCCACTGCGGCAGGAGACTTCGAAGACCGGGGCACTTTTGGTATTGATGGCGGCGATGCCCTGGTAGAACTGCGCTTTGTCGAAGTCGATGTAAGGGGCGAGGTCGATTTTATTGAGCACGATGACGTCGGCGCTCTCGAACATGGCCAGGTATTTGAAGGGCTTGTCGTGGCCTTCAGGCACGCTCGCCACCACCATGCGCAGGCGTTCGCCCAGGTCGAAGGAGGAGGGGCAGACGAGGTTGCCCACGTTTTCCACGAAGAGCAGGCCGTCACGCAACTGCAGGTCGTTGGCGGCGACGCGAATCATGTTGGCGTCGAGGTGACAGCCGCCGCCGGTGTTGATCTGCACCACGGGGATGCCGCGCGCGTCGATCTTTTCCGCGTCGATGGCGGAGGCGATGTCGCCCTCAATGACAGCGGTGTTTGTCTTATCGGCAAGGCGTTCCAGCAGCGCGAGGATGACGCTGGTTTTGCCCGCGCCGGGCGAGGCCATGACGTTGATGACGGCGACGTGCTCGCTGGCGAAGCGACGACGGTTCTCGTCAGCGATCTCCTGGTTGCTCCCCATGATCTTCTTCATGACCTTGATGGTGATGGCCATTTACTCTACCTCTATGGACTCGATATAGAATTCTTTCGCGTCGCCGGTCAAGGCTCCTTCCCCAGCGCACTGCGGACAGGTAAAATCCGTGCCCGCTTTGGGGTAGGTATGCCCGCACGCGCGGCAGCGCAGCGTGGCCGGGATACGCTGAAAAATGAGTTGCGCGCCCGCGGCGAGGGTCTCTTCACTCAGCATGTCAAAGTAGAGTTGCACCGACTCATCCATAATGGACGAAAGCTCGCCGATGACCAGCGTGATGGAGATGACCTTGGCCACCTCGGCGCGCTTGGCCTCAGCGAGAACGATCTGCAGCATATTGTCGGTCACCGCCATCTCATGCATCGTGCTGCTCCCTGAAGAAGGAAAGACCCTGGGAAGTTATTCCCAGGGTGCAGATCCTTTGAACGAACGGGCCGTATTTATTCTTGCGGCGTCGGCGCTTTGCTCTGCGTAACCATCTCTTTGCGGTGTACGGGCTGCCGGTATTCTCCCGTCATGTTGATGCAGTGCTTCGGACACGCTTCCTCGCACACGCCGCAAACGATGCACTTGTAGGGGTCGAGCGTCCAGGTTTTGGTCGCTTTATCTACCGTGATGCACAGTGCGGGGCACTTTCGCTGGCAGATGCCGCAATAAATGCACACCTCAGGGTCGATACCGGTGATCTGCCCGCGCACGTCCGCGAAGGTCTTGCGTTTCACAAACGGGTAGAGCCGCGTGGCAGGCCCGGCGAAGAGATTTTTAATGATATTGCTGAACATGTCGAACATGGTATTGCGCCCTTTATCGCTCGGTGCAGCTAATGCACGGATCAATGGATAGAATCAGCACGGGAACATCGGAGAGCAAATGCCCCGGCAGCATGTGCAGCAACGCGGGAATATTCGCAAAGGTCGGGGTGCGCACGCGCACGCGCGACAGGTTCTTGCTGCCGTTCGCTTTCAAGTAATAGAGTACCTCGCCGCGCGGCTGTTCCACACGCGAGATGACTTCGCCATCGGGATTGCCCTTGACGGGGACGCTGATCTCGCCGTCAGGAATCTTCGCCGCCACCTGGCGCAGCAGATCGACGGACTGGTAGAGTTCCTGCAGGCGCACGGCGGTGCGCGCATAGCAGTCGCCATCGGTGAAGACCACGGGGGCGAAGTCCAATTCGTTGTAGGCGGCATAGCCGAGCGTGCGCAGGTCTTGCCCCACCCCGCTGGCGCGGGCCACCGGGCCGACGGCGCCGAGCGCATAGGCATTCTCTTTGGTCAGCACGCCCACATCGCAGAGACGATGCTTCACCGTGTAATCGTTCATAAAGACCTTTTCCAGGTCCTTGATATCCTGTTCAATGCCGCCCATAACCTCGATGATATGCGCGAGCATCTCGGGGCCGATATCGCGGCGCGTGCCACCGAGCACATTGGTGGAGATGATGACGCGGCTGCCCGAGGTCGCCTCCATCAAATCCATCACCTTTTCGCGGCTCTTCCACGCTTGCATGAAAAGGCTTTCAAAACCGAAGGCGTCGGCGAGCAAGCCCAACCACAGTAAGTGGCTGTGCGTGCGGTGCAACTCGCCCCACACCACGCGCAGGTAGCGGGCGCGGTCCGGTATCTGCACACCCATCAGCTCTTCGATACCCTGGCAGTAGGCCAGCGCGTGCATGAAGCTGCAGATGCCGCAAATGCGTTCCACGACGTAGATGTTCTGACTGATCTCTTTCGACTCGGTCAGCTTCTCCAACCCGCGATGTACATAGCCGATGGCCGGGACGGCCTCGATGACTTTTTCATCCTGCATCACCAGTTTCAGGTGCAGCGGTTCAGGCAAGACGGGATGCTGTGGTCCAAATGGGATAACGGAACGTGGCATGCGACTACTCCCCCTTCTCGCTGCGTTGCTCGATGGTGATCTGCCCACCGCACGCCATCGGCGTTGACGGCGCCCCTTCGGAGAGGAGCAGGTGGCCACCATAATCGATGATGATATCGGTGATGTTCACGCCGAAGAGTTCCTTGATTTCATTCTCGACGAGCAAGGCGCTGAAAATGAGTTTCGAGATGCTCGGCACTTCGACGTCATGGCCGACCGTGAGCCGGAAATTCTTCAGTTGACCGTCGCGGTCGAAATGATAGAGGAGGTCGAAGGTGCCGTTCCCCATATCAATGCACGACGTGGTGATAAAGCGGTACCCATGATTGCTCATCTGCTGCACTTCGCCCAGCAGTTGCGCCGTGGTAATCTCCGTCACATTTTCAAGCATATTGTGTACTCCTCACCGGGCGCTCATCCTCATCCACTTCCGGCACGACAGGCGTTTTTCCGGCGGTGCGTTGTTTCTCTTCCAGTTTACCCAATGCCAGTACGATGCCATCGATGATGGCCTCCGGCTTCGGGCTGCACCCGGGCACGTAGACATCGACAGGCAACACCTGATCGATACCCCCGAGCACGTTGTAGCATTCTTTAAAGATGCCCCCGGTACAGCCGCACGCGCCGATGGCGACGACGGCCTTTGGTTCGGGCATCTGGTCATAGATATTGCGTAACACGCGGGCATTCCGGTGGTTCACTGACCCGGTAACGACGAGAATGTCGGCATGCTTGGGGTTGCCCACGTTCACGATGCCAAACCGTTCCACATCATAAATCGGGGTGAGGCAGGCGAGCGTCTCAATGTCACACCCATTACAACTGTTGCAATCGAAATGCACGATCCACGGTGACTTCTTCGTGGCTTTTCCAATAATTCCCATCTCGGCTACCGTCCCATCGTGAGATACAGCCAGACGATGTTCGTCATGGCGGCTCCCAGCCCAATCAACCAGGTCATCTTCAACATCCACTTCCAGGTGGTGCGCGCGCAGATGTTATCGATGACAATTTCCAGCATAAATGCGGCAAAGGCGATCGCCATGCCCACCCAGATCGACTGGGCGAAGAAGAGCGTGATCAACCCGAGCAGCAGCACCAGTTCATACCAGTGCGTCAACTCGATCAACGCCAGTTGCAACCCGGAGAATTCCGTCGTCAGTCCTTTAATCAACTCCTGGT
>DASXVL010000573.1:0-3009 GCA_036504255.1 Armatimonadota bacterium
GGGGTAGTTCTCCACCTTCCACAATTCAGGGTCGGTCGGAATCCACTGTGATGCCAGCGCGCCGGGGTAGCGTGCCTCAATCTCTGGGAAGTATTGCTCCGGCAGGGTATCACTGATCTCTAAATTCGCATCCTGGGTCAAGAAGCAGAAGTTCGCGATGGCGTTCACTTGCGGGCGTCCGTAGTCGGCTTTGTACAACTGCGCCTTCGGAAAAATGTGATGTACTTGGAGGCGGTTGAGTTTCCCCTTCAGGTTCGCGGACAACGGCAAGCCATTGCCCCAGTCACGGGCATCGCAGACGCGGGTGAGCATGTACAGCATGGGATAGAAGCGAGCGCCGAGACTCCAGCCGCTGAAGTCGTCCGGTCGCACCGTTAAATCTCCGCGCCATCGCCGCAACTGGTCAATTAAGCCATCAAGCGACCCGCCCACCTCATTGATGACTGCGAGGTCCTGGTTCAGGAATGATTCGGTGGAACCGGCAAAGCGCCCCCAGAGGAAGGTATTGACGTACCAGTAGAGGAGCTTGTCCCGTTCGGCGGCATCCTTCAGCTTTCCGCCATGCAGCATGAGGTAGCGACTCATCACCGGGAATGCATAGACATTCCCCGTTACGCGGTCATGATCTAGCCCCAAGCGACCGGAGATCAGGTTGAGGAGGGTATCACACGCATGCTCGGCATCTTGTAGCCCTTTACGAAATGTGGCGGCGTCAATACTGGCTAAGCCCGCGAAGAAGGCCCGGCCCGTCAAAATAGTCGTGATATTGCGCAGCAGCCAATCCAATTCGAAATCGAAACCGGTCTGGTGCCACGCGGACAGGCGTTTCTTCATTTCGGATCGCGCATCGGGCCACTCGGCACAAATCTTCGCCAGCGCCAAGTCGCCTTTAGAGAGCTTAGTGCCGCCGCTATTCACCTTATTGAAGATCTCGACGACCACATCGACGGTCTTATCATCGCCGGTAACTTCCTCGATGTGGAGATCAATTTCCTTGATCCGCGCGATGTTGTTCA
Source organism: Armatimonadota bacterium (assembly GCA_036504255.1). Lineage (GTDB taxonomy): Bacteria > Armatimonadota > Hebobacteria > CAIYQO01 > CAIYQO01 > DASXVL01. Next base: position 1,017 of record DASXVL010000573.1, read on the forward strand.
GCCGTTCAATATAAGTGGTTATCTTCGGCGCGAGGTCTGGGAGTTGCATCAAGCGTAAGATGGACATGCCGACATCGGCCTTCATTAGTTCGGTCACGTTGATCCATAACGGATTGTCCTTCATCTTTTGCTGTGCGTAAAACTCAAATCCTTCATCTTCCAAGTTGAAGTAGAGGCCGGTGAAGGCATTGGCGTTACCATCGAAGAACCGAGGAGCGCAGCCACGGATAATGCCATACAACGAAGTGATACGCTGCTGACCATCGAGTAGGAGCTTCACCGTCCCCGGTTGCAACGTTCCATCGCCGCGCGCGTCGGCATTCTCGGTCTTCGTCAGCCAGACGAGCAAACTACCGACCGGATATTTCTTATACAGCGAATCCATCAGCCCGCGCACCTGGTCGCGGTTCCACACGTAGCCGCGCTGGAACTCCGGCAGCGCCATTGCCCCGCAGTCGATGGAATCAAGAATCGTAGAGATTTTCACAAGCATCCTCCTTGGTATTTCGTAGACAGACTGCTTAATCACATATAGCTGGAAACAAATACGACCTCAATAAAGTACGTCTGACCACAATTCCCCGACCACGGCCCATTCCTTACCACGATACTCTGTGACAGGATCGCTGTTGACTGGAGTGGGTATCGACACGAGCACCAATAACTCACACTGGCCGAATCGGCGTTTCCGCTATTCAGCCAGTGTGAGCTATTATCTGCAAAACAAATAGCGTCGTCACTATTCACATATTCAGCACTCTTCCGCTGAATAGTGGCATTACCGAGCTACCACGGATGCCGCAACGCCTTTTGTCTACCGCTTGATCTCGATCTTCCGGCATTCGACACGTTCGGCAGCGATGGTTTTTCCGGTTGACGTGTCCAGCAGGCGGGCGTTGATGACGATAAACTGGCCGCGATCAGAGATGCTGCCGACGATAATGACATTGCAGCCGGTCCCGTTGTGAATCTTTTGCGCGGTCGCCGGGTCGATGAGACCGCTGTCTTGAATTTTCAATTCCTGTAATTGTTTATCGAGTTGTCCGCGTTCAACGGTCTGAAAGTCATTTTTCATCAGCGAGGTGGTCAGATCTTCCGCGACGTTCCGGGCGACAGACGGAGACGGCACATCGATGAGATTGAACGTCATGACCGCGATTTGCGCCGTGTCAACGAGGGTTTTCACGGCAGGCTTCGCATCAACTTGTTTGCGCAGGTTTCCCGCCAGTTTGTCCAGGTCGCTCGGGTCAACGACAAACAGCGCCTGCGCCTGTAGCGGAGGCGCAAAGCCAGCGGGGGTCGGCGGGGCAGCCACCGCGCCGTGCGCGGCATTGATATGTCCAATAAGCATCTGTTGTGATAAGAACTGCTGACCACACACCTTGCACGCAAACTGCGGCGCTGGATCCCCTTTAATCAGCTTCGGGCTGGCAAAGCACGGATAGCCGTCCCACCGCATCGAGAGCGCGCTACCGCCGGTGAGCGGGATATCGAGAGACACGGCGTCATCGCCATGACGTACGGTCTTTTTCACGATCACGTCGCCGTCTACTTCTATCGTCACAGTGGCACTTTTCCCTCTATCGTCATCTTTGATCCCCAGATAAGTCACAAAATGATCCCACCCACGGATATCGAATGACATCCATTTCCCATCACCAGTAATTACCACATAGTTGCCATCATAGAGCCGCCCGGCTATCGTCACGGTTTTCGTTTGATAACCTGCGTAATAACTGCCATTACCACCGATTATTTTCACGGTGTCCTTCGACAACGGGCGTTCACCGTTTTTGAGGCCACCCGGCCCCTGCGCGAAAACGCACGAGGCGCACGCGACGGCGCAGAGCAGGAAGACGATTTTCCATAGCGTATTGTTCACGACGGTTTCTCCTTTTATTCATCTCGCACTCATGATATGCAGGACAATGCATGATATCTTCAGGCACGGTTCGGTTATAATTTTATACTGTCGCCGACAAACAATTCGAGT